>JAZRLE010000025.1:0-13845 GCA_045646665.1 Faecousia sp.
ATCATCACGATTGCCTTTGCGTTGTCGCCTGCGGTTTCAGCGTGGAACTGAATGAACTCGGAGTCCGGCATACAGGCAATGGGAGAAGTGGTGATGAACTTAGTGTGGAAGCACTTGGACAAGGGGCCCAGTGCGGGGAAGATACACTGCACGTCCACCACGATGGCTTCGCAGGCGCCGGTCAGAACCACATTTTCCTGGTTCAGGTAGTTACCGGCCATGGGAATACCGTGACGCATGGTCACTTCGTTGGAGGTACAGCAGACACCGGAAATGGTGATGCCCTTTGCACCCATAGACTTAGCCAGATCGATCATCTCGGGATCGTTGGCGTAGTAAACGATCATTTCAGACAGGGAAGGATCGTGACCGTGAACCACGATGTTCACATTATCCTTCTCCATAACACCGATGTTAGCCTCGGTGTCGATGGGACGGGGAGTGCCGAACATAACATCGGAGAACTCGGTGCCCATCATGGAACCGCCCCAGCCGTCGGACAGGCCGGCGCGCAGAGCCTGACGGATCAGAGCCTCAGCCATGGAAGAACAACCCATATGGGTCATGTGCATGGACTGAGAAACTTCCCGGTCGATAGCGCGGGGGGTGATTTCAGCGGCTTCCCACAGATCCTTGGTGTGCTGAGGGGGACGCTCTGCGAACTTCTGGGTGCCGAAAGGCTTGCCGTACTCCAGCAGACCGACCTCAGCCATCTCATGTGCCAGATCGTAAATGTCCTTGCCCTCGGTCTCGACACCCCATTCCTTGGCGATGCGGATCAGCTTTTCAGGATCCTTGACCTGATAGTTGCCGCCTTCCTTGGTCTGGTGCAGGGTGTGCATGATCTCGCGACCGTGGTCAGAGTGTGTAGCGGAACCGCCGGCGGTGAAGATCAGATAGTTACGGGCGACGATGCCGTGCACGTCGCAGCCGCAGATGCCTCTGGGGCTCTTGGGGGTGATGCGGCAGGGGCCCATAGAGCAGATACGGCAGCAGGTGCCGGCCTCGCCGAATCCGCAGTGGGGAGTCTGATCTTTGACTCTCTTCTGCCAGGTGTCAGCGCCAACCTTATTTGCAGTTTCCAGCAATTCGTTGGTGGCAGCTTCCATCTGCTCGACAGTCGTAGTGAATGCCCAATCCTTCAATGTGATTTCCTCCTATATACATGATTCTTGTGCCGATACACAAATGCTGATCGGCACATAGTGTATCAGTATTATTCTACAGGGTTTTGCCCAGAAAGTCAACGGCGATTTTGCCTATAAATCGACGAATTTTGTATCCCCCGGGAGGGGATTTTGGTGTATTTGCTGCTGCACATAAAAACAGACCGCCACCGGCGGACAAATGTCCACCGTGGCGGCGATATCACAGTATGAAATAACAGATCAACGGGAACAGAACAGATGTAAGAATACCGGCGACCACCAGTGCCAAACTGCTGACAGCACCGGCCAAAGGATCCACTTCCGTTGCCCGGGAGGTACCGATCACATGGGAGGCGGTGCCAAAGCCGACACCTTGGGCGATGGGGTCAGTGATCCGCAGAAGCTTGCATAGAAAAGAGCCCACCAAATTGCCTAAAATTCCTGTAATGACGATCACAGCAGAAGTCAGCGCTGGAATGCCGCCGTTTTGCTCGGAAAGCACCAGACCGATGGCGGTGGTGATGGATTTGGGAAGCAGGGAAACGGTCAGCGCAGTGTCCAAATGCAAAAGACCGCACACAAGACCGATAAACCCAAGACTTGCCACCGTGCCGGCGGCAATGCCGGTCAGAATGGCACCGAGATCCTGTTTGAATGCCTTCAGTTGCGCATACAGGGGAACTGCCAAACTGACCGTTGCCGGGGTCAACAGCCAAGTAATCCAAGCAGAACTGCTTTGATAGACTTGCAGATCAAAATTCGTCAGCAGCAGCACCAAAATGGATGCCACCGTGGCGATCAGCAAAGGGTTACACAGAGGGGATTTGGTCTTTTTCTGACACCACAGACCCAGCTGATAGGTGGCGAAGGTAAGCACAACAGGAAACAGGGAAGCGCTTTGCAGAAATTCTTTCATTTTTTGCCCCCCTTTTTCATCAGCCACTGGGTCACAAGACCGCTGACGGCGAACACCAAAAAGGTGGATACCACAGTGATGGAAATGATGGCTGCGGCATTCTGGGAGATCACGCCCCAGTACTCTAATATCCGCACACAGATGGGCACATAGAGAACGGGCATAATGGAAATCAGCCAATCCGCCGCATCCTGTACCTGTTTTGTCTTGAGTATGCCGGTGGACAGCGCAATCAGCAGCAGCACTAAACCATAAATAGCAGCAGGAATGGGCAGGGGGATGATGGTCTGCAGAAATTCTCCAAACAGGAAAACAGCAGGATATACAGGATCTGTGTTATATATTTCAAGCTTGTCGCCTCCCGGCAGTTATTTTTCTTTTAACAGAGCGGTGATTTCCTTGGCAATGGTGCAACCCGGTGCGTGGACGCAGGTGGCAAAGCAGCAATCCACCTCGGTCAGTTCACCATTTTCCGTTACGGCGGTTACCATACGGCTTTGGTCAATGGTGCGGCAGTAACCGGTGAGAAAATGTTCTTGTTCCATTTAATTTTCCTCCGTGATATGAAAATCCATAGGGGGCAGATCACCTGCGGGGGTTTGCCAATTTTCTTCGGTGCGGTTAAGATAGATTGTGATCTGCTTGCTGTTGTAACACCGGCAAAATGCCACCTTTCCGCCCTCGGCATAAAGAAAACGGACAGTTCCCAACCGAAGGGCATCACAATTCTTTTTCAATGCCCCAAGCCGGCGATAGTGGTTTAATAAACCGATATCCTCATGTCCCCAAGGGTAGGTGCGGCGGTTAAAGGGGTCTTTGTGACCTTCCATACCGGCCTCGTCGCCGTAGTAGATACTGGGGCTGCCGGGCAGGGTATACTGCAAAACGGATGTTAAAATAAGCAGCTTTCGCCCCTGCGCCCGCTGCTCCGGTGTGAGCTTTCTCTCGGCAGCTTCTTCCCGGTTGCCATCGAAGTCGTCCACCAGTGCGGTTAAAATCCGGGGGGTATCGTGGCTGCCCAGCAGATTCATATTGCAGGCAAGCACCTGGGGCGGATAATTTTCCGCGATGGTCATAACGGTTTCTTTTAGCTGTCTGCCGTCATCCATACCCCGCATAAAATCCAGTATAGCGGTACGGAAGGGGTAGTTCATGCAGGAATCCAGCATCCCGTCGGCAAAGTACCGACGGCGAATGTTGTAAGAGATCTTGTTGGATGCATCCTCCCATACTTCGCCTATGAGCAACGCATCCGGACGGATCTGCCGAATCCGGTTTTTCAGCCGCAGGACAAAGGCGTCCGGCAGCTCATCCACCACATCCAGCCGGAAACCGTCCGCCCCCAGCTGTAGCCAATGGGCCACCACAGAATCCTCACTGTCAATGATATAATCCATAAATGCCGGGTCCATCTTGTTCACTGTTGGCAGGGTGTCAAATCCCCACCAGCTGTCATAACTGTCCGGATAATGATGGAAGGTGTACCAGGAATAATAAGGTGAGTCGGGGGATGCGCAGGCAGACCGGAAGTATACACTCTCGGAGCCTGTGTGGGAATACACTCCGTCTAAAATGACCTGGATGCCCTTTTTGTGGGCGGCTTGACACATTGCGCAAAAATCTTCCGTTGTACCCAGCATCGGGTCGGGCGTTTTGTAGTCGCAGGTGTCATAACGGTGGTTGGAAAAACTTTTGCCAATGGGGTTCAAGTAGATGATTGTTGCACCCAAAGAGGCGATATAATCCATTTTTTCGGCAATTCCACGGAAATTTCCGCCGAAAAAGTCGTTATTAAGCACTTTCCCGTTTTTATCCGGCGCCCAATGCACCTCGTCACACCAATTTGCGTGGACGGTGTAGGGTTTTAACTTTTCGGTCAGATCGGGATTGCCGGATTTATAAAACCGGTCCGGAAAGATTTGATAGATTACAGCGCCCTTTGCCCAATGGGGAGTGGTGAAATCCGCCGGCGTGCAGGTCAGCTGCCAGCAGTCGCCAGCTTCCATATTGGTGCCCGCTCCCTGCTTGAACAGCCGAAAAAAACCGGTGGGTTTATAGATACGGAAATAATAAAAATACAGCCCCGGTTGGGTCAGACAGAAGCTGCCGGAGAAGATATCGTAATTTTCTTGGGTGTGCTCTTTTTGCAGCGATACCGTACTGCCGGGCGTCCCGTCTGCAAGCTCCAAAATGCACTCCGCGTTCAAAGCACCCACGGTGACGGGAACATGGATATGCAGCGTGCAGGTCTGCCCTTGGCTGAGGGTGCCGAAGGGGTCTTTGTACATAAGCTGCTGAGAATCGAACAAAATGCGCATAGTTTACTCCAAAATGAAAACTACCTATACAGGATACTGTATTTTTACCAAAAGGTCAAGAAAAAACCGGGATTTGATACCCGTGCAAGACACTTGCAAACAAAAGGAAAAGATGGTATAGTGTGCCAAAAGGAGGTGCTTGGCGGATGCTGGAAACGCTGCAAAAAGAACTGAATATGCAGATCCTTCCGGAGCGATTCGGTGAGTTATATACATCTATGCGGGATTCCTGGCAGACCCGGGCACAGCAGATCCTGTCCGATGATTATATCGCACAGACGCTGACGGAAAACGGTGTATTGACGGATTGGCTGCCGCTGATTTTGCAGGCAGCGGGGCAGCTGCGGAAACATAATGCAATGTGCCTGTTGGTATGCCTTTTGGAGCGGTGGATACAGGAAGAATCCATCTGCGCGGAACAGTATCAGCCTCCGGTGGGAACGGGACTTGCTTATGATTTTTTGCACCTGTTCCCGGCAATTCCCACCATAGGACAGAGTACGGCAAACCTGCGCAGCCGTGGCTTGCCGGCGGATGTGATCGCCGACACTTTGGCAGAGTATGACTACTGTGTGAAGCTGTGCGTGGATATGCTGGGGCGACCTGCCTTTGATTTCGGCAGACTCCATTGGATTCGCCGTGTTATAGCAAACAGCTTGATCCATATCGGCAGATTCAAATATGACCTGCCGGGCAAGTTTATGAAAGGCTTCCGGGTCTACCGCAACGAAAAGAGCGATCTGACGGTGCTTGCCGACGGAATCATTG
The DNA here is from genome assembly GCA_045646665.1 of Faecousia sp. GTDB lineage: Bacteria > Bacillota > Clostridia > Oscillospirales > Oscillospiraceae > Faecousia. The sequence goes on from JAZRLE010000025.1 coordinate 5,151, forward strand.
TCCACCGCAGCGGCGGCATTCTCGGTTCTGCCGGTATGGAAGATGCAGATGGCAGCTTTACAGCCTGCCTTTTGGAAACGGAAACCGCCATACAGGGACATCCGGTGGTAAACGGTCTTGTGCAGAGGGAAACTGTCCGGCTGGCTAAGACCGAGTGGCAGCTGTGCCTGTCTGCGGAGGATGGGGTGCTGGGAATCCACATTCCCCCCGGTGGCGGATTTGACCAAAAGACTATGGATGAAGCGTTTGCCCGGGCAAAGGATGTTTTTCATAAGCATTATCCGGATTATCCGTTTAAAGCCTTTTTTTGCAGCACTTGGCTGCTGTCTCCCCAACTTCGGCCGTTGCTGAAGCCAACATCAAACATCCTGTCTTTCCAGAACAATTTCACCCGATTGCCCTGCTACAGTGACGGAAAAGGCTGTTTTTCCTTTTTGTTCGGCTATCTGAACGACCCACCGAAGGATATGGCGGAGCTACCGGAGGAAACCAGTTTACAGCGGGCAGTGAAACAGTTGTATCTGTCCGGCGGCTGCCTGCACGAAGGTGAAGGCTTTTTCTTTTAATAAAAATATCCGCCTTACGAGGCGGATATTTTTTTGAACAGTTCCATATACCGCGCAGCCGGTTTGTCCCAGCTGAAGTCCTGCTGCATATCGGTTTTCTGCAGTGCCCGGAATTGAGCGATGTTATTGTTGTACAGGTCAAGGCACCGCTGCAATGCCACCCGAAAATCATCGGCATTATAGCTTTGGAAGGTAAAGCCCAGACCGCCCTGTCCGTTCTCATCGGCAGGGGGGACAGTATCCTTCAATCCGCCTGTGGCGTGAACCACCGGCACTGTGCCGTAGCGCATGGCGTTCATCTGACTCAAACCGCAGGGCTCACTCTTGGAGGGCATCAGATAGATGTCACCGCCGGCATAGATCCGGGAGGCAAGTCCCAAATCAAAGGTGATCTTGGCAGCTGCTTTTTGGGGAAATTCCTTTTGCAGTTCCCGGAAAAATCCCTCATAATGGATATCTCCTGTACCGAGGATCACCAACTGACAATCCTCTTTTTGCAAAAGTTCCCGGATAATATGGCACAGAAGCTCCAACCCTTTGTGTCCGACAAGACGGGTGACCATTACCATCAGCGGAACATCCGGACGCTGGGGAAGACCTACTTCTTTTTGCAGTGCTGCTTTGCAAGCGGCTTTCCCGTCGGCAAAATTGCTTGCGTTGTAGTTAGTAGGCAGAGCGGGGTCGGTCTCCGGGTCAAAGGTGCGAACATCAATGCCGTTGGTGATGCCGGTGAGCTTGCCGGCGTTTCCGGCAAGGACGGAGTCCAAACCGTGGGCATAGTAAGGGTACATCAGTTCCTTGGCATAGGTTTCCGAAACGGTGGTCACAAGATCGGCAGTCTCAATGGCGCCTTTCATAATGTTGACTGCCCCGCCCATATCCAATCGCTCCCGATATGCGTGGGGAAGACCCAGAACATCGTCAAAAAAGTCGCGATGCGCCCAGCCTTGATATTCAATATTATGAATGGTGAATACGCACCGGGTGTTGGGGAAGCAGGGGGAATACTGCGCTTTCAGAAACACCGGAACCGAGGCGGTTTGCCAATCGTTGCACTGGATGATATCGGGGATGAAATCCATATCGAGCAGTGCGTCCAGACAGGCTTTTGAGAAGTAGGCAAACCGCTCGCCGTCATCACCTGCACCGTAAGCAGAGCCCTCTCTGTCACCGAAATAGTAGAGATTGTCAATAAAATAGACCTGCACACCATCGTCGCGGTTTTTAAGGGCATAGATGCCGGCATACTGTCGCCGCCAGCTAAGCGTCACATAAAACCGGCTGACCGGTTCTACTTCGAAACTTGGGTTGCTTAGAATCTTTTTATAATAGGGGAGAAATAATATAACCTCGTTGCCGGGGATCCGGGCAAGTGCAGAGGGCAGCGCCTCCATCACATCTCCCAAACCGCCGGACTTGATATAGGGTGCGCCCTCGGATGCCAAAATGGCGATTTTCATACAATTTCTCCTCGTTTGATGATGATGGGATTGGCGGCGGTGCCGATCAGTTTGGTGCCGGGACGAACCACCACATCTTTATCAAGAATCACATATTCCAAAAGGCAATCCTCGCCCACCACCGTGTCGTTCATAATCAGACAGTTTTTGATCTGTGCGCCCTCTTTTACGGTGACCTGCCGGAACAGCACACTGGCACTTACGCTTCCGTCCAGTACACAGCCGTCGGCGACGATGCAGTTGTCGATGGAGGAATCTTCTCCGTAGTAGCTGGGCACCCGGTCACGGACTTTGGTGTAAACCGGATGGTTATAGTAAAACAGGTCGTGGCGGATGTCGCTGTCCAGCAGGGAAAGGGAATTGCGGAAGTATTCCTCAATGGTTTCGTTAAACAACGCAAGTCCCGGAAAAGTATATACATTGACAGCGATCTCACCCTTCTGCCAGGAGCCCAGTACCAAGTCTCGATCCATATGATACAGATTCCGGGCGATGCATTCCTGCACCATACTGCGCAGACGGCTTTTGATCATCACGAACAGATCCATAGATGCCAGATAATCGGCAGGTGCCACATAATCCACCGCCATATCGGCGATCTCGCCGTTTCGGTTCAGTTTGATGGCAAGGTCTAACTGCTTCACACCGTTGGCGATCCCTGCCTTGGTGACCACCGTGATATCCTTACCGCTGGTAATATGAGACCTGAGTACGCTGTTCAAATCGATATTACACAAAATCGCAGAGTCTGCCATCACAACATACTCATCGTCAGGACCGTAATCCAAAAAGCTCATTGCGTGATAAAGATTTTCCAGCTTGCCCCGATAGCTGTGATAGGCGGACATGGCATAGGGGGTCAAAAATTCCAGACCGCCTTCTTCCAACTCCAGACCCCATTCCTCACCGGAACCGATGTGGTTGATGAGGCTCTGATAATTCTGCCGGGAGATGATGCCGACATGGCGGATACCGGCAGCTGCCATGTTGGACAGATGAAAATCGATCTGCCGGTAACGACCGCCAAAGGGAATGCTGCCCATGGTGCGCTTGTCGCTTAAGCCGCCCATATTGGCATCATTGGCGAAGATAATACCCATTACATTCATAGTAGCAATCTCCTTTACCGCATTTCACCGGGCAGCAGCACGGTGCCCTCTGCAATCACAGTGCCTTTGGCGGCCACACTGATCTGCCGCTTGGTTCCCTGGGGGAACACACCGCCGACCACGGCATTTCGGCAGACCTTGGCATTTTCACCCAAAATTGCGTGGCGGACGATGGCGCCGGGTTCGATTGCCACACCGGGCATAACAACCGAGTCCTCCACCACAGCACCCTCACCCACGGTGCAGCCGGTGGAGATTACACTGTGCCGCACAGTGCCGTAGATCTCAGAGCCTTCTGCTATAAAGCAGTTGATGGTTTTTGTCCGGGAATCGATATAGCTGGAGGGCATTGCGTTGTTCCGAGCGTAGATCTTGGAACGCTCATCACCCCGGATATTGAAGGCGGGTTCTTTGCCCAAAAGCTCCATATTGGCTTCCCACAAGGAATCAATGGTGCCCACATCCTTCCAGTAACCGTCAAAGGGATAGGCCATCATTTTGTGACCTGCGTGCAGCAGACTGGGGATAATGTTCTTGCCGAAATCGTTGGACGATGTGGAGTCTGCTTCATCGGCGTGGAGCGCTTCCCGGAGCACCTCCCAGTTAAAAACATAAATACCCATAGAGGCATTGGTGGACTTGGGGTGGGCGGGTTTTTCCTCGAATTCATAGATAGAATTGTCCGGATTGGTGTTGAGAATGCCAAACCGACTGGCTTCTTTCAAAGGCACTTCCCGAACGGCGATGGTGCAGGATGCGCCTGCTCTTTCGTGGTATTCCACCATTGCATTGTAATCCATTTTATAAATGTGGTCACCGGAGAGGATCACCACATAATCGGGATTGAAACGCTCAATAAAATCGATATTCTGATAAATGGCATTGGCAGTGCCTTTGTACCAGCCGCTTTTTTTGTCGTGCCGTTCATAAGGGGGCAATATCTGGGCACAACTGTGGGTCTTGTTCAGCCTCCAAGGCTGACCGTTGCCGATGTATTCGTTCAGCTCCAGGGGCTGATACTGGGTCAGGATCCCCACAGTATCAATACCGGAATTGACACAGTTGCTCAAGGGAAAATCGATGATCCGATATTTGCCGCCAAAGGGAACGGCGGGCTTGGCGGTCATTTCCGTCAGAACCTTCAGACGGCTGCCCTGTCCACCGGCCAGCAGCATGGCAATACAGCGTTTCTTCTGAAAATGCATGGTCTCAGCTCCTTAACAGTAAGATGAAAGTGTAAAATGATTTTACTGCCACTTTTATGCTTTCTTTAATAGCATATCATAGGGTATTTGTAAAAAAATGAGGTATTTTGCAAAAATGTTATTTGAAATTTTCCGCAGTTATGCTATAATACAATTGATGTTAGAGAAGAGGGCGAGACTGTGGAATATAATGATGTTTATGACAGAAATAGAAGACCTACAGGTCGTATCCATGTCCGGGGTACCAAATGGAATCCGGGGGAATATGGCTTCGTGGTGTGCGTCTGGGTCTATGACGGCAGGGGAAAGGTGCTTCTGACCCGTCGGGCAAAGGAAAAATCCTATCCCGGCACTTGGGAAAACTCCGGCGGCGCCGTCAAAGCAGGGGAGACCAGCCGGCAGGCTATCGCCCGTGAGCTGTTTGAAGAGACCGGTATCCGTGTTCCGGAGGAGGAATTTGAACTGCTGGAGACGGGGATGGAGGGCAACACCCATTTCGATTATTATTGTGTCCGCCGGGATACACCGCTGTCTCAGATCGTGCTGCTGCCCGGAGAGACCGACGGCGCCCAGTGGGCGACCTTTGAGCAGGTGCATCAGATGATCGAAGAGAAAAAGGTGTGCCGGATCATTGCCCGGCAGTTTGCCCGGCAGGAGCCGATGCTGAAAAGCAGGCAAATTGACCAAAATTAACAAGGCATATTTGGTTGTGCTGCGAACAATTTTATTCTTGTGTTTTTGTAAAATCTGCGATACAATGAAAAAAAGCGTTTTTTCATTGTCCGGCGAAGAACGCTTGTGCCGGATGAGAAAAAACGCTTTTCTTTTTATCATTTTATACGGAGGTCAATCGTTATGATAAAATTGATGGAAATTCAAAATCCGCGCTGCGCTGCGCCTTTGCGCTATGCACAGGGACACTTTGCCACCAACCACAGCCATATCAATTACTATGTGGATATTACCTATCAAAAGACCCGCCTGAGCGAGGCCAAGGCGGTTGCCAAGGCGCTGATGCCCAGCTTTGATTCTACTACCATTGTGGATACCATTTTGTGTCTGGACGGCACTGCGGTCATCGGTACCTGTCTCGCCGAGGAGCTGACCAAGGGCGGCTTTATGAGCATTAACCGCCACCAGACCATTTATGTTGTGGAGCCGGAATACAATGCCAATTCCCAAATGATCTTCCGGGATAACATCAAGCCGATGATCAAAGGTAAGCATGTGCTGGTGCTGATGGCGAGTATGACCACCGGCTTTACCGCCAAGCGCAGCATTGAAGCCATCGGCTATTACGGCGGTTTCGTAGCCGGTGTGGCGGCAATGTACAGCGCGGTGCGGGAGACCGGCGGCTACCCGGTGGCATCTGTGTACTCCCTGGGTGATCTGCCCGGTTATCAGAGTTATGACTTCCGGGAATGCCCCTTCTGCAAAGCCGGTCAGCCCATCGATGCCCTTGTCAACAGCTTCGGCTACTCCGCCCTATAATAATGTAGGGGCGACCATTGGTCGCCCGCCGTCTAAGTGTTTTATTTCCGTGTGTAAATATAAAGGAGGTGATACCAATAGTCTGCGAATCAAACACACATCAGATGTCTGAACACAGACTTGCAAAGGAAAGGAGTGAATGAATATGAAAAAGTGGCTTCGGTTATGTGCACTTCTGCTTGCGTTGGTCTTAGTGCTTTGCGCCTGCACGGTAGTTGCGGAGGAGAACGAGAATTCCACCGGCGCTGCAACCGATTCTGTTGCGGATTCTGCCAATGGTACTAAGGGTGACGATTCCGATTTATCCACGCAGGGACAGGATGCGCCTGCTGATTTGCGTGTAGAAGAGGAGTTTGAGAATCTTATCGGTAACGGCTGGTATTGGCGTGCCCTTGGTTGCACCTTTGAAAAGCCGGAGGATATCCCTGCAAAGTTTTATTTCTATGGCGGTGTAGGCGCCAACGAACAGGCAACAGGTGAAGAACTCGCTTTTATACTGGATGCCTATAAGAAAAAGAATCCCAACAGCAACGAGGAGTTCGCACACAACTATATGAAATTGCCGGTGGCAAAGATGAACGAAGCGTTGACCATTTTGGGCGTGACCGTAGAGAATATCAAGATCCCGGATCACTGGGCGTATTACGATAAGACCGACGCTTATTACTTCTGGGTAAGCGATGCCTATGGCGTAACGGGCTGGTCTGTGACCAAGGTGGAAAAGGGCGAAGACGGGATGGTTGCAGTCTATTGGGAGACCAAAGATGCATTCACATCCACTAGTGATCAACCCATCCCTGGCAGAATCAAATCAGGCAGGGTCCAAATGATCATGACTTTGCAGCTGCAGCCCGATGGTACTTACCGGGTCATATCCAATCTCCCACAAGAATAAAGGATACATTATTATATAATATATAATACCCCCTGCTTCCGTTGCGGAGCAGGGGGTGCCTGTTTTTTGCAATAAAAAATCCCGGGAAAATTCCCGGGTAAAATTTGGAAAATATGTGTTGACAATGAAACGGATATGTGATAAAATGACTTTCCATACTGTGGGAAGTATGCGTATTTTTCAATTTTCCCCAGCATGAGCATTTTATCACGGGCGGTCACGGATGTCAAGTGTAAAAAATTACAAACTAACAACCGTACCGTGTGTATTAAAATGTAAGCAACACATGATTCCGGTATACATACCGAAAGAAAGGCAGTGATGAACCCTATGGCAATGGTCACCGACCAGATGTTTGGTAAGACAATGCGAAAGTCTTACGCAAAGTAGCAGGAAATCCTGGAAATGCCCAATATGCTGAAGATTCAGAAGGATTCTTATCAGTGGTTCCTGGATGAAGGTCTGCGCGAGGTCTTCAAGGATGTGGGCGTAATCAGCGACTTCTCCGGCAAGCTGGAGCTGAGCTTCCTGGATTACTCCATGAATGACAAGCCCAAGTACACCATCGAGGAGTGCAAGGAGCGGGATGCCACTTACGCAAAGCCTATCAAGGTGCGGGTGCGTCTGCGCAACACCGAGACCGATGAGATCAAAGAGCAGGAGATATTCATGGGTGATTTCCCCATTATGACCAATGGCGGCACCTTTGTGATCAACGGCGCTGAGCGTGTCATCGTTTCGCAGATCGTCCGCGCCCCCGGCATGTGCTATACCCACGATGTGGACAAGGCCGATCAGCATACCTATACCGCTACCGTAATTCCTTACCGTGGCGCTTGGTTGGAGTATGAAACTGACCTGTCTGACATTTTCTGGGTTCGTATCGACAAGAACCGGAAACTGCCCATCACCTGCCTGATCCGCGCACTGGGCGTGGATACCGACGAGAAGATCAAGGAGCTGTTCGGCAGCGATCCCCGTATCCTTGCCACACTGGAGAAGGATACCTGCAAGACCCGTGAAGAGGGTCTTTTGGAGATCTACCGCCGTCTGCGTCCCGGCGAGCCTCCCACGGTGGAGACTGCCGCTGCCCATCTGGAGGGTCTGCTGTTTGATGCCCACCGGTATGATGTCAGCGCCGTCGGCCGTTATAAGTTCAATAAGAAGATGGATATTTGGAGCCGCCTGTCCGGACAGGAGGCTGCAGAGCCCATTGCCGATCCTATGACCGGCGAGATTCTGGTTATGCCCGGTGAGATCATCTCCCGCACCCGTGCCCATGAGCTGTCTGATCTGGGTGTTACCGAGGCTGTGGTTCGTATCGGTGACCAGAATGTAAAGGTTTTCTCCAACCGTATGGTGGATATGTCCCGCTTTGTGGACTTCGATCCCAAGCAGTACGGCATCAAGGAAAAGGTTTCTTTTGCTGTTTTGAAAGAAATGCTGGAGACCCCCGATATCGACTGGGAGACCGCCATTGCCGAGCGGATCGACCAGCTGGTTCCCAAGCATATCGTTGTGGATGACATTATGGCATCCATCAACTATCTGAACTGCGTAGCTATGGGTATCGGCGTTGCCGGCGATATTGACCACTTGGGCAACCGTCGTCTGCGCTGCGTCGGTGAGTTGCTGCAAAACCAGTTCCGCATCGGCTTCAGCCGTTTGGATCGCGTGATCCGTGAGCGTATGACCGTGCAGGATCTGGATGCCGTTACCCCCCAGAGCCTGATCAATATCCGTCCTGTGACCGCAGTCATTAAGGAATTCTTCGGTTCCAGCCCCCTGTCTCAGTTTATGGACCAGAATAACCCCTTGGCTGAGCTGACCCACAAGCGCCGTCTGTCCGCACTGGGCCCCGGCGGTCTGAGCCGTGAGCGCGCATCCTTTGATGTCCGTGATATTCACTACACCCACTATGGTCGTATGTGTCCCATCGAGACCCCCGAAGGTCCCAACATCGGTCTGA
>JAZRLE010000026.1:0-9244 GCA_045646665.1 Faecousia sp.
CAGCTTCTCCCGGTTCACAGGCTTCATCAGGTAGTGGAGCGCGGCCACCTCATAGCCCTCGGCAATGTAATCGGAGTAGCCGGTAATGAACACGATCTGCACCGCTTCATTATCCTGCCGCACCCGCTTTGCCATGGTCACTCCGTCCATAGCGCCCATTTCAATGTCCAGAAGAAGGATATCCCAGTCTTTATCCTCGGCATAGCGAAACAGGAAGCTCTCTGCCGAAGGGAACACCTCTGCCTGAATGTTTGCCTGACGAAGATCTGCCCAGCTATTCAAAATACCTTTTACGAATTCGGCATCCGTTGTGCTATCATCAACAATCGCAACCCGATAAGCCATGTGTTCACCTTCTTTCACATTTCTCCCCTATTATAATCAAACTGTCAATAAGATGCAATAACCCTTGGAGGAAATCCCCCAAGGGTTATTTTCAGATAAGTTTTCAAGGTTGTTGCTTCGGACGATATAGAGGCCTTTTCATCCGTTTTAGTATGTATGAATCTTCTCCTGACACTTATGTGCCATGGTTCTAGGCCAATTTACTTCTGCATCAAATCCACGTTTTTCCAGATTATCAGCAATCTGATTATATACCACATATGCGTTTTCATAATCGCCCATTTCCTCATAACAGGAAGCCATAGCATATGCTGAATCACACCATTCGGGCTCCATTTCCAAAGCTCGCTTCCAGTGTGGGAACGCTTCGTCGTATCGCTTCATAGATCTTAGCAGGTCGCCTGCATAGATATGTAAGATAGCACTTTCCTGGAATTTAGATTCCGCTTTTTGCACCCATTCCCAGGCAACATCGTATTCTTCAGCAAAGGTATATGCCTGGATCAGACAGATCCACTCCTGTAATTCATTGGTTCCCGCTTCTACGAGGGGAAGGAACGCATCAATGTTTTCTTGGTTTCGTCCAATCTCCCAGAGGAAATAACCTTTCTGCCTGCGTGTAGACCAATAGGCCTCGGAGTCTACTTCAGGACCTTTCTTAATTACCCGGTTAAATGCTTCTTCTGCTTTGTCACGGCAGACCTGCATCATATACTGGAAAAGTATCCCGTAAAGTCTTAGATCCTCTGTAGTGTATTCACGAGACTTCAGAAGCTTCTGATATTCCACATATGCCTGCATAAAGTCCTCGGGTTTATGGCTGGCCTCGAACACACTGCCAAGCCGCTGTGCGTAGTTGTCATAGGCAACGCTGGATTCTTTATATAGGTCATCAATAGTGACACAATATAGCGATGCAATCTTAGGCAGAATAGTTACATCCGGCAAGGTAGTGTTACATTCCCATCTTGAAACAGTCTGTGTGCTGACCCCCAGAGCTTCCGCGGCTTGTTCCTGGGTCAAGTTTTTTGCAATTCGCAACCGCTTTAAGTTCTTACAAAATACGGTCATCCAAAATCATTCCTTTCGATGTTATAGAAGCTTCTGACTTCATTATACCGAAAGAACAAGATACGTCCATGTCTCAGTTTGCGATTACTCTCTTAATTTCTGATGAGTCAATGGACCTCTATGTTCCAGGCACCGTCCAATGTGCCGTCAGGTTGTTCTGACCCTGCACTTTTGCGAAGCCCATGGACTCATACAGACGGATGGCTGGGTAATTATCTGCATCCACAAGGAGCATCATTCCATTGGGTTGGTTCATTTCAAGGGCTTTTGCCAGCAGCTTTCTTCCATATCCCATGCGGCGGTATTCCTCCAAGACAAGGAGATCAAAAGGTTCATTCTCCTTGAATGTGTAGGTCACATCCATATAGCCCACAACTTTGCCGTCGTGGATTGCCAAGAATGTGCGGAAGCGGTCCTGAGCTTGCACGACCTTTTCGCCAGTCCAGTACATATCCTTGTTGTGAATAGCACAATACTGCTCGGTGTACTGCTCGGAAAGTAGCTCAACGCATGTTGTGTCAATACCAAGCACAGGGATTCCCAGTACCATCTTCTGTTGCTCCGGTTCATACTCTGCATTGCGCAAATCCAGGAATTCCTTCAAAAGATAATTGCCAGGGTTGAACACGAAATCGGCACTGTACCCAGGATAGCACTGCTCCAAATAACGAAGAACTTCCAGATAGGCCTCCTTGTCACGTGACAAGCCAACCAGCATTTCTATGTATTGCTCATCCCGAAGGACAAGGAAAGCAAACAAGCCAATCATCTGATCTTCGCTATAGATACCAAGGACGCAATGCCTGTCCGGTATATTTATCGACTTGATCAGATTGCCCTGAATCTGTTCTTCATTGCACAGCATAGGATCTGAGAAGTTAGGATCACCCTGAAAACCTGATGCGAATTCCCGGCACTCATCATAAAATTTGATTATTCGTATCATTTTTCTCGCTCCAATTCAAAGAGCCAATCTATACTTAGCTCCCTTTTCCGTCTTTTCATAGGCAATGAAATCGACACTTTCAAAGCACCGTCTGGAACTTTCGTTCCAATCGAAGATCTCACCTACTACAAGGTGATCATATCCAAGCTCTTTTCCTCGTTCAATGAGAGCGGAGATAACCTTTCGCCCGATCTTCTTGCCCCTGTAGTTCCGGTCACCAATCACGATTGGCATATCCTCCTGCCAGAAGGTCACATCTCCGATTGGCTTATATGTACCGTTCTCCAAAACTTCAATGAAGTACAGTTCTCCTGCATTGTTCAAATAGCGGTACATTCCTCCAAGCCGTTCCATGGTATATGGATCTCGTTTCCCATCCACCAAATAGACCGTTTCCTCGTCAAGATACCATTCTAACGCGAAGTCATGCACCCCATCATATTTCCGCAGGCGGAGAGCATGACCGATCTGTATTATTGCGGGCTGCTCAATTCCTTGTATAGCCATTGTTTCTTCTCCAATCTTCCTCCAGCAGGCCATAGAAGTACAAATCTACCCAGTTGCCCTGGAGATCCTTGGTCTGACTCCGCTGGATACCTTCAAGCTGCATACCCAGCTTCTTCATTAGGCCGACTGACTTCACGGCATCGATTGCTTCAGCAAATACCTTGTGAACCTTCAGCTCTGTAAAGGCATAGTCGATCACAGCCTTGCAGGACTCATAGGCATAACCTTGCCGCCAATAATTACGGTTGTAAATCCAACCAACTTCGTATACATCCTCGTCATACTCTTTGAACAGGATGTAACCCATCACTTTGCCGCTTTCCTTATGAACTGCAGCAACCGCACCTTTCCTACCGATGCAGAAAGAAGTTAGAAACTCCTTTGTTTTCTCAAGGTCGTATGCCGGTTCGCAGTTCTCCATGGTTTCATCATCACCGAAGATGTCGTGTAGATCAGCAGCATCCTCCGGTGTAAAGTCACGGATGATCATCCGTGGGGTTTCTATGTACATCTTGATCCCTCTTAGTAGTCAAAATCATGCTCGCCTACAGCGATGGTCTGCGTCAGCTTTTCATCTTTATATGGCTTGCGGATCTCAATCAGATTCAAAACCGTATAGCCACGCTTTTGCAGAAATTCAATCATTCGATGATTGTTGGGGTGAACATAGTTGTAAACGGTATCATCCCCATAAGAAGCGGCAATTTCCTCCGCTTTTCTGTGCAAGGCGGAAGCAACACCGTGACGGCGGAATTCCTCTTTGACAAAGATGGATTCCATCCACACTACTTCGCTATCTACACGACACACCACATAACCGGCATACTGATCATCTACCAAAGCAGCAAATACCGGGAACCCGGCGGCAAGATATTCTTCCATTTCTTCCCGGCCTGCATCAATATTGGGCTTCGATACGATGCCTTTGTAGGATCGCAGCTCTACACGAAATAAAGCAACCATCTCTGCCAGTGCGTCATTAACTTCCGTAATTGTGATCAATTCCAGCATTTCTTATCGCCCCACATTTATCTGAGCAACAACGGCATCCAAATCTGTTTCCCCGGAAACCACATGGATATCATGCGGTTCCGCATCGAAGCAGCCGTGCTTCTTTTCCAGCATGGCAGCCACAGGCGCAGGCAGATTGCCGCGCATTCTCTTGGCAAACCGGGATTTAATCAGTTCCAGGTCTGCCGTCACAAGGATACGCAGCGCTCCTTCTGGCAGAAGAGAAAGATGTTCCTTCTCAGAGATTACATAAATGATGTTCTCGCCAGATACAGCGGCAGTTAATTTCTTCTGGAACATCACCTTAGCGATGTTCTCATTCTTGGCAAGGCGTAGATAGTCCTTGCCGGTAAATACTTCGCAAGGAAAGCTAGTGGCGATCTTCTCAGCAAGAGTAGACTTGCCGGTGCAGCTTTCACCAAAAATTCCGATAACCATAAAAAGTCCTTTCTGAATCAAGGATTGTTGTTAAGATAATCCTCTTTCGTAAGCATGAGCTGAAGGATGCCATCCTCCACACCCATTTCCTTAAATCCTACCTTACGGTGAATAGACCATGCCGCATCCCTGGTGGTTTCAAAATCGTTATGCAGCCTGGAAATACCGCAGTCACGGAATGCATGGTCTAGCAGCAGCTTCAGCGCAGGAACAGCATAGCCCTTTCCACGGTAGGGTGCATATATCACGATACCCATATCCCACCAGTCCTTTTCGGGGGTATAGTGGAAGTTCACATCCCCGATCCACGCTCCGTCGGAGGTGCGTTTGATGTAGGCATAGAATCGCTCCGGCTCCTTCCCTACCCATTTTGCATACCAGCCGGGCAAAACCTCGTCTGGGTAGTCGATACAGCCACCCCAGGGATCATTGTAGGACATGGTTTCTGGATCAGACATCATCTTCTGATAGAACCACAGATCCTCCAGCTTGGGGATGTACAGTTCAAGCTTTTCCATACTTTACTCCTTGATCTTTGTTCCAATATGCTTGTCCAGCCGCCATTGGGGAGCGAGGCCATCATCACCCCAGTATTCATCGACGGATGCAATCTTTCCATTCACCACCCGGATAAAGGAAGTAGCATGGCAGGAGATACTTCCGTCTTTGCTGAACACATGGGTTGCAGTAATGATGTGAGTATCGGTGGTAATGATCTGTTCCACTTCTCCGTCCCATTCGCCTGGGTATTCGCAGTTCGCCCGGACAAATTCCTCCACGGTAAAATGCTCGTTGGTGTTATGCCAGTTTACCCAGGCATCGGGATGGAAGTATTCACGGATAGCATCTGCATCCTGCCGCAGAACAGCATCCCAAAATGCTTGTATGTTCATTGTATTTAGTCCTCAAAATGATGATTTGTTTCTTTGCTCAAGATATTTTGCAATTCCATCCTCGTCGTTGCTGCCGATCACAATATCAGCAGCCTCTTTTACGGAATCGATTGCATTGCCCATGGCAACACCGGTTCCACAAAGTTGCAGCATACCAATGTCCGGCGCATCGTCACCAAATGCGGTCACATCCTCTAAAGCTATGCCGCAAATCGCGCAGGCTTTCAAGATTGCATTTTCTTTTGTAGCTTCTTTCTTCGTGAATTTATACCATTCTGTCCCTGCGAATTTAAGACAGTCGCAATCCGAAAGATAATCAGCCAATCTCTTTGCCACGGAATCGTCAAAGATTTCAACGCAGAATTTCAATGCCCTCTCTGCGTAATCAGAAAAATCCGTATAGATTGTATCGCCCCATGTGGCATCCGTTTCCTTCGGATCTACCTTGTAATTCCAGTAATGGGCATCGAGTGTATCAATCGTGATTTCGCAATCTGAACCACAGATTTCTCTTGCTACAAGAATCATTTTTTGAGTTTCCTCTACGGTAAACTCAGCAGTATAGATGTATTCTCCCTGGTACTGGATCACAGCACCTCCGCTGGCAATGAAAAGATCCGGCGTTAATTCGGGCAGAAAGGTCATGCAATTATGTACAGCCCGTGAAGTGGAAATACCAATCAAGATGCCCTGTTCTCTGCACTTGCGAAGTGCATCCAATGTCCGTTTTGAAATTGTCTTATCGCTACGCAATAGCGTATCATCCAAATCAAAAAGCAAAAGCATTTTTCGGTTGTTCATGCTCATAGACCCTCCTTATTTCAGAGCATACTTCCACTCATTTCCATCTTGGTAGTAGAAGAACTCGCTTAATTCTTCTTCCGTAAAAACCCGGAGCATATCATTCATATCCAAAGATAACTTGAGATTGGGCAGGTTTGCGATATCCTCCCACCAAACTTCACCTTCGGAGCTGGAACACAATTCGCCCTCAAAATGGTTTGTCTTATAAAACAGCACTACATATCTGCACTGATCTTCGCACCAGTCTTTGATGCCGCATAACTGAGGGGAACGGATATTAAGTCCGGTTTCTTCCTGCACCTCACGGATCACTGCATCCGTGAAGGATTCTCCCAGTTCTACATGACCACCGGGGAAAGTTACACCCGGCCAGTCCTGCTTTTTCCGGTCTATCACCACAACCCGGTTGCCATCGCAGACCATGCACATATTTGTAAATTCGACTTTTTCAAACATTACATCAGCCATTCTTGTACCACTCCATAATTTCCTGCTCTGTGAGCTTCATGCCCAGTTCAATAGCCGCCGATCTCCAGGTTTCTTCGTTAGCAAAATCACCGGTTTTCTCGACGATTTCAAGGAGCCGTAGTACCCATTCTTCGCCGGTGATTATATCGTGAAGAATACCAATCGCCCAATATCTTGCGTAGTCCACAAGGCCACTGGCAAATTGGGAGCGAATAGCATCTGCCATATCGTATGGCACTTCGCGGAACTGACAAGAGATATTGCCATTTACAATATCCAACAATGCGTATTTAGGGTGCTGTGTTCCGCCCTGGGGGATACCTACTGATCCGGGATTGATAATCGCCTTGCCAGCATTTTGCTGAATGTACTGCTTGTGGCTATGACCGGTAAGCAAATAGCCACACTTCATCTGTGGGAAAATATCGGCAGTATGACCGTCTTTGCTGTCAAAATAATACCTGTCATTATCCATAGCTGCGTGAGCGATTTCAATTCTGACACCTTCAGTTTCTATGGTATCAGAGATTTTGAGTCCTCGGATAAACTGCAAATCTTTCTTCCGCAAATGCTCGTATGTAAACAAAAGGGAACCGGACTTTGAACCACGGGTGAAGCTGCTTCTACCGCTTTCACAATCCAGCATATATCCCTCACGATTGCCACGCAGACAAACAGTGGGATACTTGGATTGAATCTCATACACAAGATCCATTGTTCTCTGGGGTTCAGAAAGATCAGAAACATAGTCACCCAAGAAAATAAACATCTCTGCTCCACAGTTTACAGCATCCTCATAGCAAGCCTTAAATGCATAGTAATTGGAGTGTATATCGGATAATACTGCAACTTTCATTAACCATGTTTCCTTTCCTAAAAATCTCTAAGCATCTCACATAAGTAAAAGAAGGTAGCCACCAGAGATGCTTTCAACAGTGGAAAATAACTTCTTTACCTTGCCCTTTTGCATATTCGATTTCTGCTTTCACAGACTCACCGATATATCCGTAAAAATTTACAACATAAATGCCATCGCTCAAATCAATTTTCCTGTAATGCGCCTGTCTAAGTTTTTCTAATTCTTCCGGGGAAATGATGGTGTTGTTGGGGGCATATACACATTGAAGAACAGCATAACCATATTTGTTTCCAAATCATATGCGATTGAGCACATTTCCTTTTCAAAACGCATGCTTCCGCAGATTGTAAGTGTTTTCAATTTGATACACTCCTATAGTAATTCATTCTTGCAATATCCATGATAATCTTCGGGATCACCTGTTTCCGGGTGATATTATACAGCCGCTTTTGTTCTTCTGTGCGCCCAACCAAGGGATCGCCGTTGGCGGAGTTATCGGATACCGCCATTAGAGCAATAGCAGGCTTTTCCATCATATCTGCCATCAAATAGAAAGAGCTGGTTTCCATTTCAATGAGCTTTGCGCCGAAGGACTTAATAAAGTCCAGGTGGGAATACTCGCAGAAAATTGAGTCGGTACAAAATACCGGGGCCTGGAGCATATCCGGGTACTGCGCCACCACTTGCTGTACGAAGGCTGGTTCATTGGGATAGACCTTCCCAAAGGGTTTGTAGTGCCGAATATCTTCCAGAAGATACCCGTTAGCCAGGTTTCCAGAGATGCTCCATTCCGGGGTGCATAAAGTACCCAAACCGATTTCAGACACCAAACTGCCAACGGCACCCACAAAGACCATCTTATCAAAGTTCAGATATGCGCAAGTAGATAATTCGTCAATCAAACTGCTTGCTCCCGTGGAACACTGTATCCAACCCAAAAGAAAGTCTTTTCCTTTTACTTCGTACCCGGAGATGTAGCTATGTTCCTTTGTGCAGATTATTTCTACATCGTAGTCAACCATGATTTTGGTGGGTTTCCATCCGGGAGCAACAACTAGGACATCATAGTGCTTATCTCTCGACAAGCCAAACTCATACATAGCAAAATCCTTGTTTTCAGAAAAGGAATTGTCTGCACTTAACATCTGTTTCAATCTTGCTTTCACTTGGTTTCCCTCATTTCTTTTCACACCGGTAGTACTTGAAGGTGTCATCTTCGTGGGTATAGCGGAATCCTACCTTTTCCAACACATGTTGGCTTCGAGTATTCTTCAGAACGGCATTTGCATTAACTGCAACCATTCCCAATTCCTCAAATGCGTATTGAAGAACCAGTCGTTCCGCTTGGGTGCCATAACCCTTTTCTTTAACTTCATCATTTTGCAGATGAATGCCCATACTGCACTCACGCTTTTTAAGATCAATGCTCTTCAACTTACATTCGCCAACGATTCGGTCGCCAACCATGATCGCAAACAACTTCCGATCTGCAACGGAATTAGTGTCAAAGTAGCGGTCCGCAATTTCAGGAGTATAGACATATTCATAATAATGGCCGATAGCCGGGTCATTCTGAAAACCCTTAAAAAACTCGTGGCACATCTGTCGAGTCATAGGTTTGAGTGCAACCACGATAACCTCCATAAAACAAAAAATGGCGCAAGCATGAAGCTTGCGCCATAGTAGGTACCTATTCCCTGGGCTATTATCTGCCCTGGGCAAAAGGAGCAAAGCTTCGAATATCATAACGAACAGTATAAACGGTCATCATGAAGCTCAACTCCTTTCCTAAAATCTGGAGTTATTATAATACTGATATATTCATTTGTCAAATTATTTCATGTTACGAAGCGTAACCAGAACAATCTCAGGTCGGTTATTGAACCGAATGGGGATAATGCT
>JAZRLE010000027.1:0-3814 GCA_045646665.1 Faecousia sp.
CCGGTTCATACCCGGTATGTCACCTGTTCGAATCAGGTCGCCGCTACCAGGCCCGTTGGTCAAGCGGTTAAGACACCGCCCTTTCACGGCGGTAACATGGGTTCGATTCCCGTACGGGTCACCAAAAAAGAACACCACCCAAATGGGTGGTCTTCTTTTTTGTTCGTACGGGAATCGAAAGGCCGTTAAGAAAACATGCCGGTGGCATGTTTTTAGGCCGTGGGAGATTCCCTTGGTTGTCGACGGCGGCCCGGAGGTCCGTTGGCGACAACCAACTAAGCGATAGAGAAGCAAGAACACCACCCAAATGGGTGGTGTTCTTTTTTGTTCGTACGGGAATCGAAAGGCCGTTAAGAAAACATGCCGGTGGCATGTTTTTAGGCCGTGGGAGATTCCCTTGGTTGTCGACGGCGGTCCGGAGGTCCGTTGGCGACAACCAACTAAGCAACAGGGAAGCAAGAACACCACCCAAATGGGTGGTGTTCTTTTTTGCCCGTCGGGAATCAAAAGCGTTTTTAAAGAATCACCAGATCGGCTTTGTCGCAGATGTGGAATTCTTCCAAATACCGGTTTTCCATAGGGATCCATTCTTCAAAGAACCGTTTGTGTAGATGGGCAGGTCGCAGCAAGATCCGTTGATGCTGCACCTGCGGGGAAACCGTCAGCAGTATCCGCAAATCACTGTAATCACCGAACCGGGGATGCTGGGAATAAGAGCCTTCGATCACATACAGCTGTTTGGGTGCAACACAAACCGGCTGGGCTAGGGTGAAGGTCTTGCAGTCAAAGGGACGGTAGGAAAAAGCACCGCCCTGCCGGAGCGGAAGGCATACTTCATCATAGAATCGCTCATAATCAATATTGCCGCCTGTTTCACCGAACCGTTCCGGGGTTCTCTGTTCCGGGCGCAGGAAAAAATCATCCATATGAATGATGTTGCAATCGTACCGCTTTGCCAGTTCGCCGGCAAGGGTCGTCTTGCCTGCACCGCAGTTGCCATCAATGGTCACGATGACGCATTCTTTCTGCTGCAGCAAACTGTCGATTCTTGTCAGGATTTCTGAAATGTCCATACTGTTCTTTCGCTTTCTTCTTTTGCTTTTTAGCTATTTTACCTCTGAATGTCCGATTTCGCAACCCTAAAAACAAGCTTAACAGCCGTTTATGCAAAGAATCAATTTGACAAAACTCCCACGGGGTATTACAATAATGCCATCTACTGATTGAGGTGATTTTATGGAACAGAAACTGCGTACCGAAACTCTGTGCATTCAGGCGGGCTACAGCCCTGCCAGCGGCGAACCCCGTCAGATCCCCATTGTGCAGAGCACGACTTTCAAATATGCCACTTCCGAGGATATGGGCAAGCTCTTTGACTTGGAGGCTTCCGGTTATTTCTACTCCCGGCTGCAGAATCCCACCTGTGATATGGTGGCTGCAAAGATTGCGGCGCTGGAGGGTGGTACTGCAGCAATGCTGACAGGTTCCGGACAGGCGGCAAACTTCTATGCTATGTTCAATATTGCGACCCGCGGCGATCATATCGTGGCATCCTCTGCCATCTACGGCGGTACTTTCAATCTGATTTCCGTGACGATGAAGCGTATGGGCATTGAAGCTACTTTCGTCAGCCCTGATGCCACCTACGAAGAAATCTGCGCTGCCATCCGTCCCAACACCAAGCTGGTGTTCGGTGAGACCATCGCCAATCCTGCGCTGAATGTGCTGGATATTGAGCGGTTTGCCAAGGCTGCCCATGACAACGGTCTGCCTCTCATGATGGACAACACCTTCGCTACCCCTGTCAACTGCCGTCCCATTGAGTGGGGTGCAGACATCGTCACCCATTCCACCACCAAGTATATGGACGGTCACGGCGTAGCGGTTGGTGGCTGTATCGTAGACAGCGGCAAGTTCGATTGGACCCAATATCCCGACAAATTCCCCGGTTTGTGCACTCCCGATGACAGCTATCACGGTGTCACCTATACCGAGCGTTTCGGTCTGGAGGGCGCATTCATCACCAAGTGTACCGCCCAGCTGATGCGTGATTTGGGTTCTATCCAGTCCCCCCAGAGTGCATTCTATCTGAATCTGGGTCTGGAGAGCCTGCCCTTCCGGATGAAGCAGCACTGCGCCAATGCCCAGGCAATTGCTGAGTTCCTCAGCGAAAACGAGAAGGTGGCTTGGGTCAAGTATGGCGGACTGAAGGGCGATAAGTACTATGAACTGACTCAAAAGTATATGCCCAACGGCTCTTGCGGTGTCATTTCCTTCGGCTTGAAGGGCGGTCGCAAGGCGGCGGAAGTCTTTATGAAGCATCTGAAGCTGGGCTCCATCGAGACCCATGTTGCCGACTCCCGCACCTGCTGCCTGCACCCGGCATCCGCCACCCACCGGCAGATGACCGACGAGCAGCTGGAAGCTGCCGGCGTAGGCGCCGATCTGATCCGCCTGAGCTGCGGCCTTGAAAACTGTGAAGATCTCATTGCCGATCTGAAGCAGGCGATTGAAAAGGTATAATAAAAAAGCACACCGCCACAGCGGTGTGCTTTTCTTTGTAATCTTACTTAATGACGCCCTTTTGCAGAATGATGTTGGCGTAAATGGCGGTTTCGCCGGACTGGAGGATGCAGTAGCAATCCTTGGCTTCGTCATAGAATTTGAAGCGGTCGATGTTGCCCACAGCTTCGGCACCCCGGTCATCATACTTGGCGATGATTTTCTTGTATTCATCCCAGACGGGGATAACCAGATCCTTGTCGCAATCCATCTTCTCCATCAGAATGGCAGGCTTTTCCACATAGGTATCCAAGGGGAACACCTGCAGAATTGCGTCCAGCAGTTCGGGCACACCGTGACCGTCTGCCCGCAGGAAGATGGCGTTCTTTGCCTTTGCCATAGCGGCGCCGGGGAAATTGCCGTCGCCGATGCAGATCCGGTCGGAATGACCCATCTCAGACAGAACCTTCAGCAGCTCCGGGGACAGGATAGAGGGGATATTTTTTAACATAACAGATTACCTCCACGGTTTTGGTAAAAATGGCGGTCAAGCGACCGCCATTTTTGGGTTTCTTACTTGTACAGAGGACCGTAGGTGGCGCAGGCGCGGTAGTCCTGACCTTCCTTGTCCATACCGAATGCGTTCCAGCAAGCGGGACGGTAGATATCGTCCTCGGGAACGTTGTGCATGCAGACGGGGATGCGCAGCATGGAGCACATAGTGATCAGATCGGCACCGATGTGGCCGTAGGAGATGGCACCGTGGTTGGCGCCCCAGTTCATCATGACCTCGTAAGCGGTCTTGAAGGGGGAACCTTCCTTGCCGTCGCAGCGAGGTGCAAACCAAGTGCAGGGCCAGGTGGGATTGGTGCGCTCCATCAGGGTGTCGTTAACGGCCTCGGGCAGGTTGACGGTCCAGCCTTCTGCGATCTGCAGCACGGGACCCAGACCCTTCACCAGGTTCAGACGGATCATAGTGCAGGGCATTTCCGCATAGGTGTTGAAATGGCTGGAGAATCCGCCGCCGCGGAAGTTGTCCTGACCGGCCTCGCACCAAACGGTAGCGTCGGTCATCTTCTTGATGTCTTCCTCGGTGACTTCCCACCATCTCTTCATAGTGGGATTGCCGTTCTCGTCGGTGCAGACACCGGAAGCGTCCAGACAGGCAGCACCGGAGTTCAGCAGGTGGATGATACCGTTGGATTCAGCTGCTTTGCCCTCCAGCTTGTAGCCGGTGACACGCTCGGTAGCCTCGCCGGACCAGTAAGTGCGGACATCGGCAAAAATCTGGGCGCGGTGGGTCAGCAGACGC
>JAZRLE010000028.1:0-14474 GCA_045646665.1 Faecousia sp.
GACTACATCTACTTTTACAACAATGAACGTATTCAAACAAAAACAGGAGTGGCGCCGCTAACGCTACGCCACTCCGCTTGAATCAAATATTTCCTACATAGGGGTGTTTTTGTACTGTCCGCACAAATTGGGGCAGTTCAAGCTTCGCAGAGGGCGGTTTTTATTAGGTCAACGAATGCGCCAAATTGTTTTTCAGGAAGGTTTTGGCTTGTTCTTGAACAGCTGCGGTCCCGCTTGCGGTGCCCGGCATCTTCGTCGGCAACGGCGCGCCTTCCTCATCTGCCGACCGCGGCGCAATAAGCAACTTCACTTCATCTGCCACTGGCAGCGTGAAGTCGCTTATTCCCACTCGATGGGGGATTTTTGGCTTTGTAGATATGTGGTGGTAGCCATTATATCAGCCTTCGATATATAGTGCCATTATACCAATTATTTTGTTTTACCGGACTTTTGTTGGTCAAAAGTTGGTCACTGTTTAAAGGGAAATACGGCTCAAATTTGCGTTACCATGCATCGGTCATTTTACCGTTCCCTAATGCTTATTTATGTTGGTTGTGTTTATTTTACCACAAAGCATAAATGTGTCAAGACCCTTCGTAATCGTAAAAGCAAACCAGCTTGTTGTCGATAGCTATCAGTGGTTAATTTGCTATGTGTATCATAGTTCCAGCAATTCAAGAAATCTTTTGGAGTATACGTAATACCGCGTAAAAAAGATCTTTTCAAATCACTAATATTACAAAGAGAATAGAGACAAATCTACGAATAAGAAACTATTATGGTGTGCTGGGTTGTAAGTTGGATGCAGTATTAATAGAATAGGAGTAAACAGAGGAGCGATCATATGTATTCTGCATTGGTAGGACCAGAACAATCCGTGTGTTTTGTAACACACGGATTGTTCTTTTTGTTATACGCGGTGGTCTTTTACCCGTTGCAGCAGAGCGTCATAGTCCATTTTGCCGGAAGCAACAGCTTTGTTGCCAAAACCGGAAAAGGCAGCCGATAAAGCAGATCAGCAGCGAGCCGCCCATACCCAAGAAAAGCGGGTCAATGTGGTCGGGTAGAATAAACGAGCCTGCGATGACCAGCAGCGGTCCGGCAATCATAGCCGCGACGGCAAAGTTCCTGCTGACACGCCCCGGCAGGAATAGGGCAAAACACAGTGGGGCAAATGCTACCGCTCCCCGCAGACCCATGGATAAAAAGCTCCAGCTGAGAATCATAGAGCCTACCTCGCCCAAGCCGAACAGGGCGGCGCAGAGCAAAACCGCAACAATGACCAGCCGGGAGAAACGCAGGCATTCCTTGTCGGTAGCGTTGGGTCGCAGCAGCGCTTTGAAAATATCGTTGCACAGCATAGAACTGATGCCCAAAGCAAGTCCCGCGCCGGTGCCCACCAGGGCAATCAGCAGCGTTGCCAAAATAACGCCGCCAATAAAATCCGGCAGACACTTGAGCACAAACTGGGGAAGCACCGCGGCAGCATCGGTTTCCGGCATATATACGCGCATATAAAGTCCTACGAAAATGCCGGCAAGACCGATAACGGTGGTAAGCAGTCCGCCTAAGGCAGCGCCTGATCTGGAAATTTTCAAATTCCGGGCAGAGACGATGGGAAGAATGTAGGCTTGGGTCGTCAGCACGCCAAATATCAAGGATGCGCCGGCGCCACCGTCCTTCCAGTAGCCGCGGGCAAAGAGATTAAAGTATCGCTCAGCCGGAAGCGCTTCGGTAAAGGAACGCATTCCGCCGGCAAGCTTTAGTGCCATAATACCGCAGACGAAGGTGGCAATGTATAAAAGAACGGTTTTTACAATGCCTACCATACCTGCGCCCCAGGCACCGCCGAATACCACATATACAATCATCAGCACCACTACCAGCGCCATAGCCGCCGCCGTGGAAATGGGGTACAGGGAGGTAACCAGCGCAACGCCGGAGAGCAGCTGGGAGACAATGCTCATAAACGTGCCAACGGACATGAGGATTGCTGCCGTTGTGGCAATTTTTTTGCCGTATTCCCGGGTGAGAATTTGAGGCAGGGTTACAAGATTGCTGTTGTAAAGGGGCTTTGCAAAACACACAGCCATAATCAAAAGCCCAACGCCTCCGCCCAGAGAGAACCACCAGGCGGAAAAGCCGTAGTTGAAAGCCAGCTGGGCGGTGCCAATGGTGGATGCACCGCCTACCAGCGTTCCCACAAGAGAGCCGGCTACCAAAGAAACACCCATGTTGTTGCCGGAGGTGAAGCTGCTTGCGCCGCTCACCTTTTTTCCGGCGTACACGCCCACGCCGCCAATCAGCGCAAGGGTTGCCAATATGCCGCAAATAGATAAAAGGGAGAGTTCCATAAAATACCTACTATTTCTGCGTTTTCCGCCGGAGTATTTCTCCCGGCAGCGCGCCGGTATGAATGCCGTGGGCAACAACAATTTTTCCGTTTACCACCACAAGGTCAATTCCCTGGGGATAGCTGTGGGGGTCTTGGAAGCTGTTGGTTTCTGCAATGGCGTTGGGGTCAAAGAGCACCATATCCGCGAAGAAGCCTTCCTTTAATTCGCCCCGTCCGTCAATGCCAAATCTTCTGGCAACGGCGGCGGTGGATTTATAAATTGCCTCTTCCATGGACATAAGCCCTTCTTCGCGCACATACTTTCCTAAAATTCTGGGATATGTGCCGTAATATCTGGGATGAACCGCACCTTTTCCCAGCTCACCATAGGTGGCACAGGCGCGACCGTCGGTACCGAAAATAGCCAATGGATGCCGCATAATGTCTGCCACTTCATCCTCGTCCATAGCAAACCAAATGCACTTGACAGATGCGCTTTCCTCCACCATTAGATCTACTACCAGCTCGTAAGGTGTGCAGCCCCGACGCTGTGCGATTTCACCCAGTCGCAAGCCCTCCATCCACTTATTCTCCGGAGAGCGCAATGTAGCAATCTGGACACAATTCTCCCAATTGGAACTGGTCAGCATGGAATCCCAGCCCGGAAGACCCTTTTCCATATCCCTGATGGCCGTCTGTCTTAAGGCAGCATCTTGAAGCCGCTGACACATGATCTGGGGACCGTCTTTCTTGACCCAGGGAGGAATCAAGTCAATCAAGCCGCTGCCGTATGCGGCATAGGGGTATACATCAAACGCCACATCCACACCCTGTTCCCGGGCAGCCGCAATGCGGCGCATGGCTTCCCGTGCCTTGCCCCAGTTGGCAGTGTATCGTGCCTTCAGATGGGATATTTCTACCCGGCATCCGGACTGCTGGGCAATTTGCAGTGCGTGCTCCACACATTCCAAAAGGTTTGCACCCTCATTCTTCATATGGATACTGAAAATGCATCCGCAGTCCTTCAGCAGCTTGCATAGCTCCACCGTTTCCTCTACCGGCAGGTGGTTGCCGGGTTCGTATTCAAAGGCCATGCTCATGCCAAAAAAGCCCGCATCCAGCTCTTTTTGCAGCATGGCTTTCATACGGTCTAATTCTGCTTCCGTAGGCATCCGGGTCTCAAAACCCATCACGCCCACATGGATCATTCCCTGACCCACCAGCGGCACGATGTTGAAGCTCAGACCGTTTTTGGCACTGTGCTGCAGGAATTGATCTTGTGTTTCCCATTTCCAGGCAGAGCGCCGTTCGTCATTTAAAACAATGGTGTTGGCAAGATAATACACAAGGTCTTCCTCATGATCCGGCGTGATCGGACCTGCGGTAAAGCCACAGTTGCCGGTGACTTCCGTGGTAATGCCCTGGCGGATCTTGCTCTCGCCTTTATTGTTGATAAAAAGGGTAAAATCCGAGTGGCCGTGGGCGTCAATAAAGCCGGGACACAGAACATGTCCTTTGGCATCGACAACTTCCAAAGCTTCGCCCGAAATGCAAGGGTCAATTTCTGCGATTCTGCCATTGACCACTGCCACATCACCGATCCATCCCGGTGCGCCAGTACCATCTACAATGGTAGCACCCCGAATCAGTAAATCAAACATCCTTCTACCTCCTCTTACCGATTTGCAAATTTGTTTGCAGCACCGACAAAGGCTTTCAGAAGGGTAGCGGCTCGGTCGTCGAAGACCATCATCTCCGGATGGTACTGGAATGTCATGCAGAACCAATCCGGATCCTCTGCTTCCATTCCCTCTACCGTCCCCTCCGGACCCACCGCGTTGGCACGAAAGCCGTTGGGGCAGGTCTCCACATACTGGCAGTGCATTGAGTTGACATTCCAAGCATCGTCACCAATGAGGGCGGAAAGCTTGGTGTTGTCCGCAACTGTTACCCAGTGGGACGGGGCAGAATAGGGAAAGTCCTGCCTGTGGTTGGACAAAATGCTGTCGCTCAGAGTGCCACCCAGGGTTTGGCAAATCATCTGATGACCCCGGCAGGAGCCGATTATGGGCAGCTTTCTTGCCTGACAGCGTTGAATCAGCGCCTGTTCTGCAGTACTTCGAATTGGCTGCTGGGCCATCAAGGGCAGCACCTTTCCAGTGCTTTTGGCAGTGGAAAGACCGCCGCCGGTGAAGAAAATACCGTCCAGATGCTCCAGCAGCGCATCTACTGTTTCCTCTGTCTCTGCAGGATTCACAGGTGGTAGAATCACCGGTCGTCCGCCAGCGTTCCAAATGGCCTCGCAATAGATAGAATATACGTGGTAAAAAGGCAGATTGGGGGATAAATCATTGCAGCGTTCACTGCTCAGTCCGCAGGTGATACCGATTAATGGTTGTTTCATTGCATTTACCTCCTATAAAGTGACAAGGGATAGTATAGCACATACCATCCCTAGTCGTAAATATTGATTATTCTTCTACGGGAATTTCGATATCCAACAGGGGAGGATACTGCTGACAGCCAAAGATATCACCTTCACCGAAAGAGCCGGAGGGCTTCAGGCGGTTGATAGTGAATTTAATGGCATAGCCGGGGTCAAACTCCACAAAGTCGGCAATGCGGCTTTCGGGAATGCCATACAGGTTGGCAATGAACGTCTTGTTCAGCACGCCACTCTTTTTAACCATCTCGTAGTTTGCGGGATCGCGGAAGATGATATCGAAAGTGATGCGGTCAGTGCCGGCATTCTTACTGCGGATGGTTTTCGCCAGGTCAACGAGCTTCATTGTTTT
Source organism: Faecousia sp. (assembly GCA_045646665.1). Classification (GTDB taxonomy): domain Bacteria; phylum Bacillota; class Clostridia; order Oscillospirales; family Oscillospiraceae; genus Faecousia. The sequence continues at coordinate 5,131 of JAZRLE010000028.1, forward strand.
CATAAGTATATCCTCCTTAACCGATTTCAATCATGGAAATGGGGAACAGCTCCAGCGGATCGTCCACTTCGACGGTGTGGTCCATAGTCCAGACATAAGCATCAGAAATCTTGGTGACCTCGTCCAGAACGAAGGCAGCTGTACCGGCAGTACCTTTAACCTCGGGCAGCCGTGCGTAGAAGATCTGACGCATACCGATTAGGGTGACTTCCTCTGCCAGCTTTTCGTCGGCAGCAACACCCTCGACCAGAACCAGCAGCTCGTGAGACTTGGTCTCCTTGATGGGCTCCAGATCGCCCATAACGCCGTTCTTGCCGAAAATGCGGTAGCTCAGCTCGTACTTCTCGTTGGGATGGCGCTCAGCCACCTGAGACTTTGCCCATTCGATAACCTTGTCGATGTTCTTGATGGTGTAGGGATCGCGGATGCCGGCCATACCCATAAAGCGCTTGCCAACATAGCCAGAGCCTTCCAGCTTGACCTTGATACGACCGTCGATGGGGATGAACTTGGGATTGGTGATGCGGCAGGTCTTTTCGTCATACTGCTCGTAAACGCACTCGCTCATATCCATGCAGCCGCCTGCAACGTACTCATAGTAGGGATTGGTGCGCTCATACATGGCATGTCCGGCAACAGATGCGATGGTGCAGCGCTGGAAGGGAGCCATAGCGGTGACCTTCACATCATCCTTAGTGATGGTGCCGATAACAGATTCCTTGGCACCGTAGGGCTCTGCACAGAAAGAAGCGCATTCCAGAACCTTGCCGGTGTAGTAAGCAATGTTCTCGGGGAAGCCTTCGTGAATTGCAGCAGCTGCGAACACGCAAGCGTCACTGGTACGGCCACCGATAATAACATCAGCACCCATTTCCAAAGCCTTCACGAAGGGATGTACGCCGGCAACGGCAACGATACGGGTGGTAGCATCCAGCTCTTCGATGGTCAGATCGCTGCGGCCGTCCAGACCCTCAATCTTCTCGCCGTTGTTCATCTTGTTGCGCAGGTACTCCTTATCCACTTCGGAGTAGAAGTAAGCCAGCTTAAACTTCTTCATGTTGTGCTTTTTAGCCATGTCGCGGATCATGTTTACATACATGTCAACGCGGCTGTTGGTGCCGGTATCGCCGGCAGAACCGATGATCATAGGCACACCCTGCTCACGGGAAGCCAGCAGCATCAGTTCCAGGTCGTGATACTGCCAATCGGGGTGGCTGGCGCACTTGTCCATGCCCAGAGGCACAGGGCCAATGTCATCACTGCCGGAGTCGCAGCAGTAATAGTCAGGCTTGGTGGCGGCACCGATCCAGAAGCTCTCCTCCTTGGTAGGAGCAAAGCCTAGATGCCCGTTAGGGGAAATGATTCTTAATGTGTCTTTCATAGTAATCCTCCTTCAATAATACCAGCTTCCATAACTTATAATGACAAGTTATGCTAAGTATACCGCCGGGAGGAGGTTCTGTCAAGACCTAATTGCAAAAACATCCCGGAATCTAAAAATAGAGTCCGGGAGTTGGTGCTAAATATCTCTTTGTACATTGAACGAGTAAATATCAGAGCGGTAATAGCCGGTCTTATATTCTAAGGTTGTTCCATCCGCTCCATAATAAACGGAGTCCAAAGTGATGAGCGCCATACCTGCGGGGATATTCAGTATTTCCGAGAGCTCCTCCGAGGCGCTGATGGCACGGATGGTCTGCTCCACCCGGGAGCGGGGCACACCGATCCTGTCGTACAAATCATATGTAGAAAAGGCGGTATTGCTTTGTGCGACTGTCTTGGCGGCTTGCCACATTTTTTCACCGATCTGGGAATTGAAAAAGGACTGATAGTATACCGCAGGAGCATCGGAAATATAACCCAGCAACTCCAGACAAGCAGCGCCTGCGCCCAAATCGGGGTGAGCATCGCTCACCTGGGGGCAATAACTGTGAACGCGGGTGTAGCCGCTCAAACCTTTTTGCTGCAGCACCTGACCAAAGCTGGTGATTTTGGTCAGCTCGCTGCGGATGGCGGGCATTTTCACAAAGGACCCTCTCCCGTGCGCGGAAAAAATGAGCCCCTGTTGTGTCAGAAGTTGCAGTGCCTGCCGCACAGTGGTCCGGCTGACACCGAATTCCCGGCACATAGCACTTTCGGAAGGGAGCTTATCCCCTGGCTGATACTTTCCTTGGGCAATGGCCTCCGAAAAGTGGTTCATAAGTTGCATATATGCAGAGATAGACGCATTATGATTTATCATGATAAAACTCTCTTTATTCATATTCTTGCATTATTATAATATGTTTCCCGCAAAGAAGCAAGACTTAAGTGCAAATGGAAAGATATTTCTTATTTTCGTCATACGGGGTATATCATTTATCGCTTTTTAAAATCCTCACATTTTTGGCAAATTCTGATTTTGGGAGGTGAGCAAGGGTCAACTCCCAGAAAAGCGAAAACGGAAACTGCCGATTACAATGAAGTAGCCAATAGTTAGTAGACATAAAATTTCTTATGCCACCAGTTCTGTTCTAAACAGGTCTGTAATGGTAGGCACTTTCGTGTCTACCATTATTTTATCACTTCAGCTGTCAGTCGCCCGTACATTATTGCAAGGTGCCGTTGGCGAGGGTTGCCACAAGGGCGCACATTTCTTTTTCTGAGCGGACATTGTGGGCGCGGCTTAGAATGTCCTGTTTTTGCGATTCGGTCAAATGGTCATAAATCTGCTTTAATAAAGCGATATAATCTGAAAAAAACACAACTTACCAAGAACGATCAAACAATCGCATTCTTCCAAGAGTCCCGCGACCTGCAGTACTGTAAGACATTTAACTATGAAAAAATTACGCAAAAAACGGTCTAGCTTAATCGCTAGACCGCTCTGACTATTGCTCTAAATTAACGCTTACTGCAAAATATCTAAGATAGAAATAAAAGTTTGTATAGGGTAGTGCTGATAAACTGTTGTATCAACGAACTGGTTGAACTTGTTGTTGCTGTTTGTTTTGCCATCTTTGACAGCAATTATGCATGGCTTTTTGACATCATTTAGGATTGATCTTTTCAGATGCTTTGTCGCGTTCCATCGTTTCTGTAAACGCGCGACGCATAAAAGCATTCAGGGATTCGCCCATGGCCGCTGCATGTGCTGCTACAGCTTCTTTTTCTTCAGGAGCGACACGTGCCTGTAAATATTCATACTTTTGGTGGTACTTTTTGCTTGCACGAAGCTGTGCCTCTGTTTGAGCCATTGCGATCACCTCCCATTAAGTATAGCAGATGTATGACCGAAAATAAAGATATGTGCATACACATAAATCGCACAATAAAATAGGCGTATATTTGTGAAAAATGCTATATTGATATGTGTATGCACATATGATATAATACAGATAGAAAATAAAACAACGGCAGTGCAAGGGAGCGGCAACTCCCATGCACCTGCGCAGGTGATACGAGCACCTACACAACGGGATTACCCCGCACCGCAGGGATATTATATACTTTTTGTATCTTTTTTGCAAGAGGGAAAGTGTATCTTTGCGAGGTTACTCCCGGTTATCATATTATGATCTGCACCGTGTAGAGCTATCAGCCCTGCACGGTGTTTTGTTTTCTCTATATCAAAATTAGGAGGAAACACAATGGAAAACAAGAGATTTTTGACAGCCAACGATGTAGCAGAGTATATGGGGATCTCGGTGCCTATGGCCTACAAAATCATTCGTCGCTTGAACGACGAACTGGTAGCTGCCGGGTATATCATAGTTTCCGGTCGCATCAGCCGTAGCTATTTTGAAAAGAAGATCTACGGCGGGATCGCATGAGGGGGTGAGCATATGCCTGCTTATAAGGAAAAGGACAGAAATACCTGGACAGTAAAATTTAAGCATAAAAACTGGAGTGGCCAAATTAAGTGGGTTACAAAAAGAGGTTTTGCAACCAAACGGGAAGCACTGCAGTATGAGCGTGACTTTTTGGCCCGTAAGAGCGGCAATTTGGATATGTCTTTTGCAGATTTTGTCCAGGTCTATCGGGAAGAACGGGGAGCCCGGATCAAAGAGAGCACTCTGTCAATGAAAGATAATATTATTGACACCAAACTGATACCTTACTTCGGCAAAAAGTGTATGCGTGAAATCACCACCAAGGATATTATGCTTTGGCAGAACGAGTTGCTGACTTACCGCGATCCCAAGGATGGCAAGTCCTACTCAAAATCATACCTGAAAACGATTCATAACCAGTTGAGTGCGATCTTCAACCATGCGGTCCGTTACCACAAGCTTTCGGAAAACCCGTCCAGAACGGTTGGAAATATGGGCAGCGAAAAGGGGATCGAAATGAAATACTGGACCCGCGAGGAATATCTGAAATTCTCCGAATATATGATGGACGATCCTGTGGGGTACTACTATTTTCAAATGCTCTACTGGTGCGGTCTCCGTGAGGGCGAGGCACTGGCTTTAACCGTCGACGATTTTGATTTTGCGAAGAAAACAGTATCTATCACAAAGACCTTTCAGCATCTGAAAGGAAAGGATGTGATCACCGAGCCGAAAACGCCAAAGAGTAACCGCGTAGTGGAAATACCGGCATTCCTGATGGAGGAGATACAGTACTACATTGAAAAACTGTATGAGCCGAAACCCGGCGACCGATTGTTTCACTTATCCAAGAGCTACCTCTACCGCAAGATGGAACAGGGCAGCAAAGCAATGGGCTTGCAGCGAATTCGAGTGCACGATTTGCGCCACTCCCACGTGTCCCTGCTCATTCATATGGGATACAGCGCAGTGGCGATCGCAGAGCGAATGGGCCATGAGTCCATCGATATCACTTATCGGTATGCCCATCTGTTTCCCACGGTGCAACGGCAAATGGCTACGGATTTGAATGCATTACAGGAAGGGGGTGCTACAGATGTCAGCTAAAGCTCGTGACGGACGGGGACGCTGGCGTTGCAAGACGATCGGTGTCCGTATATCTCCGGAAGAAAATGCCGAGCTCGATGCATTGGTAGCTTTGTCGGGCATGACCAAGCAGGACTATTGCATCAGCCGTATGTTGCAGCGGGATGTGGTGGTGACCGGCAATCCGCGAGTACATAAAGCACTCAAGAATCAGATAGAACAGCTCTGCCAGGAATTTGAAAGACTGTGCAATGTAAATGATGTTAGCGCAGAAACTTTGCACGTGCTGGAATATCTGGCGAAAATTTATGAGGGCCTGAAATGATGTCCAAAATATTTGCACTTACATTGCAGTCGAAATCCGCACTTATGTTCTTTGCCGTTTTGGCGGTATATAATCTGCTGTTGGGTGTGTATCTGAAAGACTTTCTTGCGCTTTCGCCTATACTGATAACATTCTATTTGCTATCAGCATTGCCGGCCTTATTTTTCGTCATTAAAATACGGTCCGCGGCTATGCGTGTAATCATGTACATCGTTTTGTTTTTTGTTCTTTTAATGAGCACCCTCAGCTTTGTTCTATGCCGTAGGCTTTTGCCGATCATAACAATGATCATTACTGCCGCTGAGATGATGTATCTGGCTCTTTTCGATGAAAGCTCCGGTAAGGACAACCTGCTGACGAAAATATATGTTTGGGCAGTATCGACACTTATTGTAGTGATGCTGTTTACATCGTATCTTTTCGTCAGCAAGCCGGAGTGCCCATATCTTCTTAACGGTGGTACAACACTGTGGGATACACAGACAGAAGAACTTGCTGACGAAATTTGTACAGGCTGTGATACCGATGCCCAAAAGGTGCAGGCAATCTACAATTGGATGATAGCGAACCTTGAATATGACTACAACTATAATGCGATCTTCCAGTATTTCGATGTCCACAAAACACTTCGCACCAAACAAGGTGTTTGCTTTGACTTTTCTCATCTGTTTGCTGCACTCTGCCGCAGTCAGAATATTCCTTGCTACGCTGTTGACGGAATATCTTATAAGGACAACTCTGTTCAACACACCTGGAACCGCGTATACTATGACGGATCTTGGTGGAACATGGATATAACACATGATATTACAGGCACAGCCGAGGGCAAAGAACTTTATGGCTTCCGCAAACTGGATACTGCTTGTGCACCTGACGCAGACTTTTTCATAACAAAAATTTATTGAATTACTCTTGACTATTATACTCCTTTGGGAGTATAATATGTAACAGAAAGGAGATGATACCTATGGTAAGAAAACTCTATCACGGTTCCTGCAGCATTATTGAAAAGCCTGTCTTCGGCCAGGGAAAGCGGTATAACGATTACGGCCTGGGGTTTTACTGCACCGACAGTTTGGAGATGGCAAAAGAATGGGGCGTGTCCCACGATAAGGACGGCTATGCCAACTGCTATGAATTGGATTGCGATGGCCTGCGCATCTTAGATCTGAACGACCCACAATACTGTATTTTGCACTGGCTGGCAGTATTGCTGGAAAACCGGGAGTTTGATGTACCATCTGCCCTGGCTCTGGAAGCAAAACAATATATCCTGAAGAACTTCTCAGTTGACTATAAGGATTATGACGCCATTATTGGATACCGGGCAGATGATAGTTATTTCTCCTTTGCTCAGGACTTTATCAACGGCACAATTTCCTACCGACAGCTGAACAATGCTATGCATTTAGGCAAGCTGGGTCAGCAGTTCGTGCTGAAGAGCAAAAAGGCATTTGACCGGATCCGCTTTATCGGTGCAGAGGTTGCGGAGCGCGAGGAATGGTACGCAAAACAGCAATCCCGAGATCAAAAAGCTCGGCGGCAGTACTTCGATGTAGAGCGTTTTAAGCGCCAGCGTGGGGATCTGTACATCATGCAGATCATGGATGAGGAGATGAGGCCAAATGATCCGCGCTTATCATAAGGTTTATTTGGAAAAGGCCCGTAACAATTTGGGCCGAATGCTGGATTTTGCCACCTACGACTTGAGCTATGATCCTTGTACTTTTTTTGATTTATTTATGAATTCCGGCTTGGCAAAGCGGTTTGAAAAAGGTGAGTTTAACGTAACTGTTGGAATGTCGGGTGTAGAGCTGGCATACCGCGTTTTGGAGCTGACCAAGCATCAGGTAGAGTATCCTCAACCCAGGTATTCGGCAGATAGAAGTCCGGAATACTGGGCGGGTTGGGCACTGGCTTATTACCAGTGGGAAACTGCTATGTCATTCCTGGATATCCTGGAATGTGTTCCCCTTGATGATATCATTCGTATGTATTCGCCTTATCACGAAATGGACATCCGCCAGTTCTGTGACCGAATGAACGAACTGTACCGCGCTGCCAACCCGGAGACAAAACTGAAACAGATTCGGCAGCGAGCCGGAATGAGTCAGAGTGAATTGGCAGAGCAATCCGGCGTTCCGCTGCGGACGATTCAGCAATATGAGCAACGCCAAAAGAGCATCAACAAGGCACAGGCCGAGTATCTGATGATGTTGGCAAATGCATTGAAATGTAAAGCGGAGGATTTGATAGAGCCTGTTGAATGACAAATATATCCCCGGAGTTTGGTAATAAACTCTGGGGATCATTTGTCGGCACAGTATGGATAAAATTATAGGTTGATTTCTAGCTATTATTGTGTATAATAGTGGCAGGAGGATGATACTATGAGAATTGATACCAATGCGATTGTTTCTGTAACAGAAGCCAATCAGAACTTCTCCCGGGTGACCCGCATTGCGGAAAAGAGCGGTCAGGCGGTGATCTTTAAGAACAACCGCCCTAAGTTTATGCTGATCGATCTTGAGAATTCTCCCATTCTTGACATGACGGACGATGAGAAGATCGATGTGGTGGCCGCCCGGATTCTGAGACGGTTCAAACCCGCGTTTGAGGAGCTTGCCAAATGATAAAATTTTCGAAAGATAAGGTCCTTCTGTTGCATCAGCTGATTGCGCAAGAGACCGGCGGTAGTGTCGGCGTTCGGGATGAGGGCCTTTTGGAATCCGCCTTAGAGACCGCCTTTTCCAGTTTCGACGGGCAGGAATTCTATCCTACAAAAGAAGAAAAGGGTGCACGAATTGGCCACAGCTTGATCTCTAATCATGCCTTTGTGGATGGGAATAAGCGCATCGGCGTATATGTGATGCTGACATTTCTGGAGGTCAACGGCATCCGTCTGGATTGTACCAACGAAGAGGTCGTGCATATCGGCCTTTCTGTTGCCGACGGCAGCATGGATTACGATGCACTTCTGGCATGGATCAAAGAACACCGAATCTGAAGGGATCTCCTCTGTTTGCACAAACAGAGGAGATTTTTGCGGAAACAAGCAGAAATTAAGTAACTATTATGAATTTTTTGCGAACTTTTGGGCAAATATGTTGACAATAGAATTGCCGACCGTTATACTAGAATTAAGTAAATATAAATGTGGAGCCGGGGTATTATGGTGTGTTTCTAATATGCCCGGGATTTGACGGACCTGGATCACTCCTTTATAGGAGCAGGGAGATCCAGTTGGAGATGATGGTTTTGATGGATGCAGTTGTCCGGATTATCTTACTCCGTGCAGCTGCATTTTTATTTTATAATTAATTCTGAAAGGATGATTTTATATGATTGTAGAAGCGATTGATAAGAGGACTGGAAACACCGTAAAAATCGAGGAGGCGTATTCCGGTCAACGCCTTACATGTCCCCACTGCGGTGTGGATGTGCACCCTGTGCTGGAGGTTGCTACGCCGTTTTTCCGCTGTTATGAAGGCGGAAAGCACAGCCATTACCTTTGTGAGCAGCTGGAGAGAACGAACAGAGCATATGATCCCCAAATAACGGATATAGCGGAGCTGTTTGTGAATCTGTTTAACCCGGTTCGCGAAAAGGAGGAGCCGTCTTGGGAACCTGAAAATGACGAGGATCCTGACTTGCTTGACCCGGAGGATGAGACCTTGGATGAAGACGGGCCCACACAGATGTCCGAAAGCGGTACGGATGACGATGACGATGATGAAAACGAAGCTGCCTCCGGCCCAGTGATCCTTCCATGCAGAACACTTAGTCAGCTCTGGAAGGCCGGCATTTACAAGCTCGGGTCGTCTGAACGCATTGGTTCTTTTTTGAGATCGGATATTTTCTTGTGGTTCAAGGATTTTGACAGGTTCTTTGCCCATCATGAGGACTTGGGAGAGCGCGTGCTTGCGGTGCGTCCGCTGTGGCCCGTCAACAGAGCCAGCGCCATTCTGTTTGCATCTTTTAGCAGCATTCGCGGAAGCAAAGAGTATAAAAAGAAGTATTTCGTGCTTGAGTTCCAGGAACGCAGAGAATACAATAAGGCTTGTAAAAAACTGTTCGTCCGCAATACAGAAAACAGCGGCACAAGTCGCACTGCCTCTAAG
>JAZRLE010000029.1:0-13332 GCA_045646665.1 Faecousia sp.
GATCATTTGGTTTGTCTTCCTAAGACCGCTTGGCCTCCGACTTAGTAAAAATCCTTGATTCGCTTTGCCCGGCTGGGGTGGCGCAGCTTGCGGATGGCCTTGTTTTCGATCTGGCGGATCCGCTCACGGGTCACGCCGAAGATCTGTCCCACTTCCTCCAGGGTGTGGGTACGGCCGTCATACATACCGAAGCGCATCCGCAGCACATCGGCTTCCCGCTCGGTCAGAGTGTCCAGGATCTCCTTCAGTGCCTCTGCCAGCATAGCATTGGAGGTTGCGTCGGCAGGACCGGGGGTGCGCTCGTCCTCAACGAAGGAACCGATGGAGGTATCTTCCTCGTCACCCACGGGGGTATCCAGACTCAAGGTATCCGCAGCGGTGCGGTTGGCCTCGATAATCTTCTCCACCGGCAGGTTCAGCTCGGCGGCGATCTCCTCCACGGTAGGCTCACGGCCCAGCTCCTGCACCAATTTCCGGTTGCAGCGGGTGGCCTTGTTGATGACCTCTACCATATGCACCGGCACCCGGATGGTACGGGCCTGATCGGCAATGGCTCTTGTGATGGCCTGCCGAATCCACCAGGTGGCATATGTAGAGAATTTATTTCCCTTTGTCCAATCGAATTTATCCACCGCGCGAATAAGTCCGGTGTTGCCCTCCTGGATCAAGTCCAGAATGTGCAGACCGCGACCGGAGTATTTCTTGGCAATGGAAACCACCAGCCGGAGGTTTGCTTCTGTCAGCTTGTTTTTGGCATACTGGCTGCCCTCGGAAACCATCTTGGCAAGCTCCACTTCCTCATCAGCGGAAAGCAGCTTGATCTGACCGATCTCCTTCAGATACATCCGCACCGGGTCATCCAGATTGTACTCCGCTGCCAGATCCACCGGATCGACCAGATCTTCCTCATCCACATCGGACAGGTCGATGTCATCGTCCAAATCGTCCACCAAATCCAGTGCATCATCCAAATCCAGGTCCAGATCCAAATCCTCACTGACCACCTGAATGTTCATGGCTTCAAAATTATCATAGATCTCTTCAATCTTCTCCGGGGACAGATCCATCTCTTCCAAATGGCTGCGCAGTTCGCTGTCCCGAATCATACCCTCCTTACGGCCTTGGGCAATCAGCTTTTGCAGAACTGCCTGCAAATCTTCGGGACTTTTGGCGGTTTTTTTCACAGTACTCATAGTGCAAACCCTCTTTATCTGATGATTCTTATTTTTGTGCGCCGTTAGACTATACCTTGATTCTGCAATTTTGACAAGAGTTTTGCAAAAATTTTTCTAAAAAAACCGCTTTCGGCGGTTTTTTGCAGGTACGATACAGTATTCCCCATCTTTCGGGAAAAAATACTGTTTACAAAATTACCCAACTGGGTTATAATGAGTGCAAACTTGATCAAGGAGTTTTACTTATGATTTTTACAGGTATTGAAGGTCTCCGGGATCCTTTTATTCTTTTGGAAAACGGCGTATATTATTTATACGGAACCGATGTAAACGGGCAAGATTGGGATAACACCAAATGGGGTTGTTATGTCAATGACAGCGGCAGTCTTTCCGGCCAATGGAAGAAAATCGAGGAGCCCATATACGTGCGTCCGCAACACGCCCAAAAACAATTTTGGTCTGCTGAAGTACATAAATACAAAGGCGCCTATTATATGTTCGCCACCTACTACTCCTCCAAAACCAACCGCAGAGGTACTGCAATTCTAAAAGCAGATTCCCCCACCGGTCCTTTTGTGGAAATCAGCAACGGACACGCCACACCTGCAGACTGGGATTGCATTGATGCCACCTTGTATGTAGACAACGCCGGTCAGCCCTGGCTGGTTTTTGTCCACGAATGGGTCTGTACCGATGACCGCAACGGGCGTATGGACGTAGCCAAGCTCTCCGATGACCTTACCCATATCATTTCCCAACCGGTGGAAATTTTCCAGGCGGACTCCCCGGCTTGGGCAGTTGCCAATGTGACCGACGGTCCTTTTGTCCACACCACCAAAACAGGAAAGCTTTTGATGCTCTGGACAAACGAAGGCCCCGGCGGCTACACCATGGGCATTGCCTATGGCGTGGATAACCGGATAGACGGGCGCTGGGAGCAAGATCCCACACCCATTTTCACAAAGGGCACTGTGGATCACCACCCCGGCGGCTGCGGTATGATTTTCACCGACACCGACGGACAGCAATATATGACTGTCCATTCCCCCAACATTCCCTGCGACGAATGTAGGGAGCGTGTCCTTATAATTCCCATCGAGGAAGCAAACGACACCATCGTTCTGAAAACAAAATAAGCGTATACTAAAAATCCGACCAATCACAGGTCGGATTTTTTCTTTCTGTCACAAAACATACTGTTTACAATTTCGAGAAAATTCGTTATAATGAAATAAGATTAAAGTGGCGGAGTATGTGCAACGCAGATTCGCCTTTTTTGAGGTGCAAACTATGACAGACCTTTCTAAAATTCGGAATTTTTCCATAATCGCCCATATTGACCACGGCAAGTCCACACTGGCTGACCGGCTTCTGGAGGAATGCTCCGCCATCGACCAGCGGGAAATGGAGGATCAGATTCTTGACTCCATGGACTTGGAGCGGGAACGGGGTATTACCATTAAGGCTACCGCCGTACAGCTGACCTATCAGGCAGACGACGGGGAAACTTACGCCCTGAATTTGATCGACACCCCGGGTCATGTGGACTTTAACTATGAGGTATCCCGTTCTTTGGCCGCCTGCGAGGGCGCTGTGCTGGTGGTGGACGCTTCTCAGGGCGTGGAGGCGCAGACCCTCGCCAACACCTTCCTTGCCACCGACGCCGGTTTGGAGGTTTTGCCGGTCATTAACAAAATCGACCTGCCCTCTGCCCGTCCCCAAGAGGTCAAAAAGGAGATCGAGGACATTATCTGCGTACCGGCAGAGGATGCTCCGGAGATTTCCGCCAAAAACGGCATCAATATCCACTCTGTGCTGGAGATGATCGTGCGGGATGTTCCTGCGCCTGCCGGCGACCGGAATGCGCCCCTGCAGGCGCTGATCTTTGACAGCCAGTACGATTCCTATCGGGGTGTTATCGTCTACACCCGTATCAAAGAGGGCACTGTCCGGGCAGGTATGGACATCAAGATGATGGCCACCGGCGCTGTGTATAAGGTCGTGGAAGTGGGCACCATGAATCCCCGGGGTCTGACCCCCCGGCACGCTTTGGGCGCCGGTGAGGTAGGCTACATCACCGCCTCCATTAAGACCGTGTCCGACACCCAGGTGGGCGACACCATCACAACCGTTGAAAATCCCGCCTCCGATCCCCTGCCCGGCTATCGGCAGGTACAGCCTATGGTCTACTCCGGTGTGTACCCGGCTGACGGCGCAAAATACCAAGACCTGCGGGAAGCGCTGGAAAAGCTGAAGCTCAATGACGCATCCTTTGTCTATGAGCTGGAAAGCTCCATCGCCTTGGGCTTCGGTTTCCGTTGCGGTTTTCTGGGACTGCTCCATATGGAGATCATTCAGGAGCGTCTGGAACGGGAATACAATCTTGATCTTATCACCACCGCCCCCAACGTCTCCTACCGGGTCACCACTTTAGACGGCACCGTAAAGATGGTGGACAATCCCTTGGACTACCCCGATCCTATGGATATTCAGTTGGCAGAAGAGCCCTTTGTCAAGGTCAACCTCATGGCGCCCCAGGAATATGTGGGCAACATTATGGATCTTGCCACCTCCCGACGGGGCGAATTTAAGGATATGGTCTATTTGGATGCCAACCGGGTGGAACTGCATTATGAGATGCCTCTGAACGAGATTATTTACGACTTCTTTGATGCGCTGAAATCCCGCACCCGGGGTTATGGCTCTTTGGACTATGAGCTGATCGGCTACCGCCCCAGCCGCCTTGTGAAGCTGGACATTCTGCTCAACGGCGATATCGTGGACGCGCTGAGCTTCATCCTCTTTGCCGACAATGCCTATCCCCGCGCCCGGAAGATCTGCGAGCGGCTGAAGGAGAACATCCCCCGCGCCCAGTTCGAGATTCCCGTGCAGGCAGCCATCGGCGGCAAGATCATCGCCCGGGAAACCATCAAGGCGCTGCGTAAAGACGTGCTTGCCAAGTGCTACGGCGGCGATATCACCCGTAAGAAGAAGCTGCTGGAAAAACAGAAAGAGGGCAAGAAGCGGATGCGCACCTTCGGTACGGTTTCCGTCCCCTCGGAGGCTTTCATGGCCGTCCACAAACTTGACGAGGATTAAATATCGTAGGGGCGAGCATTGCTCGTCCGCCCGATTCGTTATCGCTGTCGCGATTGTGATTTGTATTGCAAATCACACGGACGACCAATGGTCGCCCCTACATGAATGAAACAGGAGAGCGTTATGTCCTTATTCAGCAATAAAAATAAAACTCCTTTGGGGATTTACATTCATGTGCCCTTCTGCCGCAGCAAATGTCAGTACTGCGACTTCTACTCCCTCACCACCAAAGAGGACAAGTGGCTGGACGGCTATCAGGATGCAGTCTGCACCCACATCAAAGAGGCTGGTCCTCTTGCCCCTGACTATGTGGTAGATACCATCTACTTTGGCGGCGGCACCCCCAGCTTTTTCGGTGCTGACGGAATAGCAGCAATTCTGACCGCCATCCGCAAGGCCTTCCGGGTCTCATCCACCGCCGAGATCACCTTTGAAGCCAATCCTGACTCCGTATCCGACCGGCTTTTGCGGCGGCTGCGCAGCGAAGGTTTCAACCGGGTCAGCCTCGGCATCCAGTGTGACGATGATGAGATTCTGAAAAAACTGGGCAGACCCCACAATTATGCCCAAGCGGTATCCGCTGTCCAGCGAATCCGTAAATTCGGCTTTAAGAACCTGTCGGTAGATCTGATGTACGGTCTGCCGGGACAAACTCTGCAGGCTTGGGAACGCACCCTGAAAAATGTGCTGAAGCTCCAACCGGAACACATCAGCTGCTACGGACTGAAGGTGGAAGAGGGCACACCCCTTTATGAGTACCAAGAATACTGCAATCTGGCAGACGATGATCTGCAGGCGGATATGTACCTGTCCGCCATTGATATTCTGCGGCAGCACGGCTACCGACAGTACGAAATTTCCAATTTCTGCCGCAAGGGCAATGTGTCCCGTCATAATCTCAAGTACTGGAACGGAGAGCCCTACTTAGGCTTCGGACCCAATGCCAGCTCCGATTTCGGCGGCAGCCGGTTTACCATCGTCCGGGACTTGAAAGCTTACATTGAAGGCATCCGCCACGGTGGACAGGTGCTGCAGGAAGTGCAGCAGATTGCCTCCCGGGGGCGAGCAGGCGAATATCTGATGATGCGGCTGCGGACCGCCGCAGGTATTGACCCCAAGGTGTATGAGCGGCAGTACCTGTTAAGCTTTGCGCTGATGGAAAAATACCTTGCAGAATGCAAAGAACGAGGACTTGCCACCAAGACCTTTGACGGTCGCTGGCATCTGACTCCCAACGGATTTTTGGTATCCAATTCCATCATCTCCGACCTGCTGTTGATACAGGATAAGAATTAAAAAAGGCGTGCTGTGCAGCACGCCTTTTTTCTTATATTAGTCCTACAATCTTGGCAGCGCCGTATGCATTGGTAGCGCTTGCCACATAGGTATCCAGCTTATAATAGTCGTCCGGTGCGTATACGCATTCAAAAATGCCCTTTTCCTCAAAGAAATTCAAAAGATCCAAAACGGTCTTTTTCGCCAGTGCCGGGTCATATCCCATCAGCGCTGCGGCAAACCACGCAATAGGTGTTGCCCAGAATGCGCCGTTCTGATAGGTGTTTTCCTCCACAGGTACCAGGGTCTTTTCCCAGTACTCCCCTGCCGGCAGATGCCGCAGCTGACCTTTGTAGACGATTTCGTCATAATGGTCTGTCAGCCATTTTACAAGCTTGCCCTTTTGGGTCTTCTCCAAGGGGAAATCAATGGTCATCAAATAGCAAGAACCCCAAACATCCAACTGCTTGCCGATGCCGGTAGCAGAATACAGCATTCCCTCGGGGGAGACAAAATGCTCCGCAAAAGACGACTCGATGCGCGTTTTCATCGCAATGTAATCTTCTCTGACCGCGGTAAACTTCTCCTGCCAGCCCAGCATCAGCTTGATGCTCTGCCACAAAAGCAGCGTTTCAAAAGACAGCAAACCCGTTTTGCAGATGCAATCGGTAAAACCGTAGGGAGAATGGGGCGGTGTTGTGTCGTTGCAGATCACACCGTCGGCATTTTTAGGCAGGCAATCAATACCGGCGCACAGCGCTTTTTCCCACTTGGTAAACAGCTCTTTCGCCTCTTCCTCCGGCAATGTCTGCAAGTAGGCATCGGCGGCGATGATCAGGTACGGACCGTTATCCAAATTGGGCTTTGCAGGGAATGTACTGTCGCCAGCCGTGTAGACCGGATAGCCGTCTGTATACACTCTGTCGGGAATCCAACCACCTGCATCCACACCGGCCAGCAGGTATTCGATGCAATCTTCGCACCGTTTTTTACCGATCAGCTCACCGGCATATTCCACCATATAGGCAAGATCTCTTGTCCACAATGCCGGGTAGAAACCGGTACCGTCCGGGGTAAACAGGTCGATACCCGTATGGGATTTCAGTACGCTGCCCTCCAGAATTTCCTGCGTGGTCTTTTTGATATCCAACATTTAGATGCCTCCTTACTTTTTTCGTTTTTATAGCACATTCCGGGTATTTTGTCAACGAATATTGCCTATGGAAAAAACGAAAAAGCTGTGCTATACTAAATTAAAAACTAAGGGGGTGCGGCAATGCTGCCTGAAAGCTTTTTGAATCGAATGCAGATGCAGCTGGGGACGGAATATCCGGATTATTTAAGCAGTTTGGAGCGCCCCCGGGCGGTAGCGCTGCGATTTAATCCCTTAAAGGGTGCAATTCCCTCCCTGCCCTTCGTTGGCAAGCCGGTACCTTGGGAACCCCAGGGATATTATTATGACCCGGAAGCCCGTCCCGGTCTGCACCCCTATCACGAGGCAGGCGTATACTATTTGCAGGAGGCCAGCGCTATGTCCGCAGTGGCACTGCTGGATCCACAGCCGGGCGAGCGAATCTGTGATCTGTGTGCCGCCCCCGGGGGAAAGACCACCCAGATCGCCGGCAGAATGATGGGCGACGGTTTTCTCCTTTGCAATGAGATCACCCCCAAGCGGGCAAAGATTCTCAGCCGCAACATTGAACGGATGGGCGTTGCCAATGCACTGGTAACCAACGAACACCCCGCCCGCCTTGCCGAAAAATACACCGGCTTTTTTGACCGGGTGCTCATTGATGCCCCCTGTTCCGGCGAGGGTATGTTCCGCAAAGAAGAAGCGGCGGTCACCGACTGGAGTGAAGAGACGGTACAGATGTGCGCCCGTCGGCAGGCGGAGATCCTCCACTCCGGCGCCGCCTTGGTAAGACCCGGCGGCAGACTGGTATATTCCACCTGTACCTTTGCCCCGGAGGAAAATGAGCTGTGCATTGAAAATTTCCTGCAAACCCATCCGGAATTTGAACCGGAGGCGGTGGATGCCCCCTGGTTCACCCCGGCAGGTACCGGCGCATTTCGGCTGTGGCCCCACAAGCTGCTGGGTGAGGGGCATTTTGCGGCGGTTCTGCGCAAAAAAGAAGGTAAGCAGGAAGAACTCCTCACAGCAAAGGGTGACCCCCTCCCCAAAGTTTGGGGAGAATTTGCAAAAGGTCTGCAGATTGGTCTGCCGGAAGGCAAGGCGATCCTGTTCGGACAGAGCGTATACTGGGCGCCGGCGGAAATGCCGGACATCCGGGGTATCAAAGTCCTGCGCCCCGGTCTGGAACTGGGCGAAAGCAAAAAGGACCGTTTTGAACCGGCCCATGCCTTGGCTCTGTGGCTGAAAACCGCCGGAAAAACAGTGATTTTACCTGCTGACAGCAATGATCTGCAAGCATATCTACGGGGTGAAACCATCCCCTGCGATCAAAAAGGATGGTGCCTTGTGCAGGCAGATTCTTTTTCCATCGGCTGGGGCAAAAGTGATGGAAAAGTGCTGAAAAACCACTATCCCAAGGGTTTACGCCGATAAAGCGGCAGAAAATTGTCCTTTACATAAAGATAAACCTATGGTATACTGATTGGGTGATTGAAATTATTACAAGGAGTGAATCATCCTTGGCAAAATATGTCATTAACGGTGGCAACCGGTTAAAAGGTTCTGTCACCATCAGCGGCGCAAAAAATGCCGCGGTGGCGATTCTCCCTGCTGCCCTTTTGGTCAAAGGCAAGTGCCGGGTGGAGAATGTCCCGGATATTTCCGATGTGCATATTCTGCTGGACATTTTGGCAGATATGGGCGCAGAGGTCATCCGGGAGGACAGCAACACCGTCATACTGGATTGCACCAATGTAAAAAGCACACAGCCCGATCCGGAGCTTGTGCGAAAGATGCGCGCCAGCTACTATCTGATGGGCGCGCTGCTCAGCCGTTTCCACAAGGCCCATGTGGCCCTGCCCGGCGGTTGTAACTTTGCCTCCCGTCCCATTGACCAGCACATCAAAGGCTTCCGCGCTTTGGGTGCCCGGGTGGTGGAGACAGAAGATTATGTAAACATGAAACCCGGTCGCAGCGGTCTGCAGGGCGCCCGTGTCACACTGGACGTGGTCAGTGTAGGCGCAACGGTGAATATTATGATGGCAGCCAGCTTGCTGCCCGGCAAGACCGTAATCGAGAATGCCGCAAAAGAACCCCATATCGTCGACCTTGCCAACTTCCTCAATACCATGGGCGCCCAAATCTCCGGCGCCGGTACGGATACGGTAAAGATCCTCGGTGTGGAGCAACTCACCGGCGGCACCTATGCCATCATTCCCGACCAGATCGAGGCCGGTACCTACATAGCCGCAGCAGCTGCTGCCGGCGGCGAAGTGCTGGTGCAGAATGTGATTCCCAAGCATATGGACTGCATCACCTCCAAGCTGCAGGAAATGGGTGTGGAATTTGTCTATTACGATGATGCCATTCGTGTCATCTCCGACGGAAGACTGGAATACACCACCGTCAAGACCCGTCCCTACCCCGGCTTCCCCACGGATATGCAGGCGCAGGTGTGCGTGTGTATGAGCATTGCCGAGGGTACCAGCCGGCTGACGGAAAGTGTGTATGAGACCCGCTTCTTCGGCTACTGCACCGAGCTTGCCAGTATGGGCGCCGACATCCTCATCAACGGAAAGACCGCCATCATCACCGGACAGGAGTCCTTGCAGGGCGCTGTGGTTCGTGCCAACGACCTGCGAGCCGGTGCGGCGCTGGTGATTGCCGGTCTTGTTGCGCAGGGTACCACCGAAGTGGAGAATATTCACTTTATTGAGCGCGGCTATGAGCATCTGGTAGAAAAGCTCACCACTCTGGGCGCAGATATCAAGCGAATCGAAGATTAATAAAACAACGGCACCTGCTTTCGCAGGTGCCGTGTTCTTATATTATCAAATAGAGCGGGTCCATTCGGTGATCAGCAGGGCAGGGATCATCCACACCAGCTGATACAAGAACATATTCGCCGGGGTCAGCAGGTGCAGCGCACCCAGCACCACCAGCAGGATCATAATGGCAAGTCCGATACTGCCACCCACAATGTGCAGTACCGTGCCCATCCGGCAGGTGTTTTTCAGCACCCGGGCGCCGGTGACGCCATACGCAAGGGGCGCAAGACCCAACGAGGTGGTCATCAGCAGCGACGGAGCATCCTGTTCCGGTGTAATCTCCCGCAGCTGTGCCCGTACCGGATAATCCGGCAACAGGAACCGCTTGGGCTTGATGCCGAATCTGCTCCGCAGGAAGCCGTGGGTCAGCATAAAATCATCAGAGATCAGCGCACATTCCAAATTCTTATAGGAGTTCAGTGTGGTCAAACCTGCCGCTGTGGATTGGCTCTTTTCATAGCTCACGGCAAACAGACCGCTCAGCTCACCGGCAATGGCAATATACACCGCATAGCTCAGCCGGGCATTTTCCGGCACCTCGATGCCCATATCCTTCATAAAGGACACAGAGCCCATCAGCACCGCTTCGCCTTCCACAGTTCCCTGCACACCGCCGTTTTCAAAATGCTGCAAGTTCTGCGCATCGTAATGTCTGCCGTTGTGGGTGTCCAGCACCTGAGCAAACAGGCCTTCCAACCCGCCTTTTTCCCCGGCGATCACCGCAGCGGCATACGCCACCACCTGATCCGGATCCCGGCTGCCGAAATACTTCACGCCGTTGAGTCGCACCGTACCGGCAGGCTGCAAGTCATCATAAGTCACAGGGAATACTGCCTTGCCGGAAAGACCCTCGACACCCTGCCAACCGCAAAGAACGGTGCCCAGCTTATGGAATCTGTGCTCCAAAACCCAGGCCGGGCGGGTCTGACAGATAAATGCCGTCGCAGGAACCGCTGCCAACAAAGAGACCGCCGTCACCTGCACACCGGCAATAAAGCCTGCCAAAATGCCATCGGCAAGACCGGTCACGATACCGCCGCCAATGCCCACCGCAAAGGCGATGCACATAGCGATAAAGCTATAGGTCTGCAGTCCTTTTTCCGGACGGCCGATGGCTTCATAGTGATCCATGAAGTCCTCCACCTGTCCTTCCTTTCGCAAAAGGCCTGTTTTACCGTCCAGGTACTCAGCAGTAGCCGCCACGCCGTCCAAACGGGTGGCCTTGCGCATCGTGTCCAACTGGGACATATCCCGGCAGCGGCGCTGGTAGGTGCTCCACAAGGACATGGTCACCTCCAAGCTGAAAGCAGCGCAACAAGGGATGCGCACCTGCTTCAGGCAGATCATACCGTCAGCAAAGCAAACAAAGAAGGTAATCGCCAACAGGGTATTCAAAGTAAATTTCTTTTTTGACAGGTCCGCAACACCCTCAATGAGCTGATTGTAACCCAACAGAGCAGACATCAGCATCGCCCAAAACTGACCGAATACCATCAGCCGCAGCCGATTTTCCTCCACAACGCCAAAGGCGAACATGACCGTAGATACCGCGCAGATCAGCACCAGCAGCAGATTCAAAAAGATCGCCGCCTGTAGCTTTCCTACACCCATTTCAGACAATTCGTAATACCGCTTCTCCGGTCCTTCGATCAGCTTCCGCTTCAGCTCCCGCAGACGGGAACGGGGTTGGAAACGAATAGGCTGGGGCGGAATGTACTCACCGATAGGCTGCTCGTATTCCGGCTCCCAATTGGCAGAGAAAGGTTCCGTGTGGATGGTGTTTTCCGGATTCCAGCTTTTTAATATCTGCGTCTCATCCAAAGGAATCTCTCTGTTTTTCCGGTCATCCAGCCGTTTCCGAAGACCGTCCAACCGAATGGTATCTCCGGTAACCTCCGCCTCCGGCTCCTCCGGTTGCACCGGGTCGATGCGCCGGGTCTGCTCCATATTCTGGGCTGTTTCCGGCTCTTCGCGGACAGGCATTTTCCAAGGAAGTTCCTCCTGCAGTTCCTCCGGCTCCTCCTGGGCAGGCTGTTCCGGTTCTACAGGCTGTTCCAGCTCTGCAGGCTGATCTTCTTTCGGTTCTTCTTTTTTCGGTGTACCGCCAAATTCCTTGATAATATCCTCTAAATCCAATTCCTGTCGTTCTTTTTCGTCCATACATTACCTCCGCTGGCGCACCGCTTCGTACAAAAGGATCGAGGCGGCTGCCGATGCATTCAGTGACGAGATCCTGCCCTTCATAGGGATAGCAAGCAGCATATCGCAGTTTTTCCGCACAAGCTGGCTCATTCCCTCTCCCTCATTGCCGATGACGATGGCGGAAGGACCGGTCAAATCCGCCTGATACATAGGCACAGAACCCTCTGCGGCGGTGCCGAAGATCCACACACCCTTTTCTTTCAGTTCGGCAATGGCATTATTTATGTTGCTGACCTTTGCTACTTTCATATACTCCACCGCACCGGCAGATGCCTTGGCAACCGCCGCGGTCAAGCCTACGCTGCGCCGCTTGGGGATAATGACACCGTGGGCGCCGGCGCACTCGGCAGTTCTTAAGATCGCACCCAAATTGTGGGGGTCTGTCAGCTCATCGCAGATGACAAGCAGCGGTGCTTCGCCCCGGTCTGCCGCCTCCTGCAAAAGATCGTCAATGGAATAATACTCCCGTGCTGCCGCCAAGGCAATGACACCCTGATGGGAGCGGGTCAGACTCATAGCGTCCAGCTTTCTTCTGTCCACCGGAACCACCACGGCGCCTGCTTCCTTCGCCTGCGCCGCCAAATGCTGCAGCGCCTTATCCGTATCGCCGGATGCCACAAAGACCTTATCAATGGTCCTGCCGCTGCGCAGCGCCTCTGTCAGCGCATTGCGTCCTTCCAGCTGGTTTTCATTTTCTTCCATCTCCCGGGGTTCCTCCCGGCGCACCGGGCGGTTGTTTCCCCGGCGGTAACGGTCTTTTTCATTTCCCATAGTATCTGCCATCCTTTCTTTCTGAGAAAAGGTTACATTTTTAATATTATAGCAGATTTTTTTGTCATTCACAACTGCATTTTTTGGCACACTTACAGAAATTCACAGAAAATTTACCGCGCATTTTCGTATCATTCATTGCAGGCGGCGAAAAAATATGGTATCATAAAGAAAAAACAAGCCCCTAAGGAGGCAAATTATGGACGAGAATAAAAACCAACCCCCGAAAAAGCCGGAAAACAAACGGCCTAAGGGCAGTATCTGGATGGCCATTATGGTCACGGTGGTGCTGGTGCTGATCATCAGCACGGTGTACAACGCAGTGCGCAACAGCCAGTACACCCAGACCACCTTCACACAATTTATGGAAGCATTCCAAAACGATCAGCTTGCCGAGGTGGAGCTCCACTACGACCGGGTGCTGTACATGACCAAAGAGGAAGCCGCCAAACCGGCTGCCCAGCAGAAAGCATGCTACACCGGTCTTCCCAACGGCGATATTTTGGGTCTTGCCGAAACCCTCAATGCCAAAGGCACCTCTGTGAATGTGCACATCGTGGAGGACAACTCCGGCATTATGATGGTGCTGTATTATATTGTAATGTCCGGATTGATCTTCGGCGGTATGATGCTGCTGTCCAAAAGGATGGGCGGCGGTATGATGGGTAATATGGGCACCAGCCGGGCAAAGGTCTATATGGAAAAGCAGACCGGCATTACCTTTGCGGATGTTCCCGGTCAGGACGAGGCAAACGAATCCCTGCAGGAGATCATCGACTTTCTCCACAACCACGGTAAATACTCCGAAATCGGCGCCAAGTTGCCCAAAGGCGCCCTGCTGGTGGGCTCT
>JAZRLE010000030.1:0-22887 GCA_045646665.1 Faecousia sp.
AGGGGTGGTTAAAGACTTCCTGAGGAGTGCCGATCTGCTGGATGAAGCCGTCCTTCATGATGACGATACGGTCGCCCAGAGTCATAGCCTCAGTCTGGTCGTGGGTAACATAGATAAAGGTGGTGTCGATACGCTTACGCAGCTTGATGATCTCAGCACGCATCTGGTTACGCAGCTTGGCGTCCAAGTTGGACAGAGGTTCGTCCATCAGGAAGACCTTGGGGTCACGAACGATGGCGCGGCCGATAGCCACACGCTGACGCTGACCGCCGGACAGAGCCTTGGGCTTACGGCCCAGGTACTCGGTGATCTCCAGAATCTCAGCTGCCTGCTTAACCTTCTTGTCGATCTCGCCCTTGGGGGTCTTACGCAGCTTCAGAGCGAATGCCATGTTATCGTACACAGTCATGTGGGGATACAGAGCATAGTTCTGCAAGACCATTGCGATGTCGCGGTCCTTGGGGGCCACGTCATTGACCATCTTGTTGTCGATCCACAGCTCACCTTCGGTGATCTCTTCCAGACCTGCGACCATTCGCAGGGTGGTGGACTTACCACAGCCGGAAGGACCGACCAGAACGATAAATTCCTTGTCGGCGATCTCCAGATTGAACTCCTGGACCGCTACGACACCCTTATCGGTGATCTGCAGGTTGGTCTTCTTGGCGACGCCTTCGGTAGGCTTTTTTCTGGCCTTTTTCTTGGCCATCTTTTCGTCGTCACCGCTGTAGGGGTAGATCTTCTTGACGTTCTTCAGGGTTACAGTTGCCATTTTCTTCGACTCTAAGCATATCGACTCCTCGCATATGCTCTCGCTGCCGACCGCGATGGATCGGTCAGTATTACGACAGGTCTCCACACTGCCGCACCGTGAGTCAGACGGGTGTATTTTCCTCCTTTTTTTGCGTCATACCAACTATTTCGTGGAGTAGCGGATATGCGCAGGGATGGTAATATAATAACACACTGAGCACAAGGATGCAATAGGTTTTTTTGACAGTTTTCTCCCAGTGTTTTTAGGCATTTCGCTATGTTTTAACCAATTTCCCAGCCGCTTTCACCGTCAAAGTCCAGCTGCGCACCATAGTATGCGGTCATAGCATCGGCAAGATACACCGCATCCTGCACACCGGCAGTTTCATAGCAGGAGTGCATCGCCAGCTGTGCCATACCGATATCCACACCGGGAACGGCCACCTGAGAAATAGAAACTCTGCCCAATGTGCTGCCGCCGGCAATATCTGCCCGGTTGCAGTAGGTCTGCACCGGCACACCCGCCTTTTGGCAAATCTTGCGAAAAATTGCTGCAGACAAGCCATCGGTGGTGTAGCGCTGCTCGGCCTGGAATTTTACCATCACGCCACCGTTAACGACAGGTGCATTGGCAGCATCGGCATATTCAGGATGGTTGGGGTGGATGGCATGACCGTTGTCGGCAGAGACCATAAAGGACTTGGGCAGCATCCGGCGGGCATCCAGCGCCAGCGCCTCGCAGATCCGGACAACAGCACTTTGCAGGAAATCGGCCGCAGCACCCTGATAAGAGCCGGAGCCAACCTCTTCATTGTCAAAGACACACAAAACAGGAATGTTATCGGTAGACTTGGCATTCAGGAAGCCGTTTGTACAACCCCATGCACATTCCAGATCGTCCAGCGCCGCAGCGGAGAGGAACTCGTTTTCAAGACCCCAAACCGTGGATTCCTGCCGGATATACAGGTAAAGATCGTGACCGATGACCTTGCCGCCGGCCATTTCTTCCAGCGCTGCCCAGAATTTGCCGGCAGAAGCCTTGCTACCCAGCAGGGGAATGTTATCAACAGCTACATTCCACTTATAGTTCTCATTGCTTCTGGTCATATGGGGCGCTACACCGGGGATCAGCAGCAGGTCGCAGTCAAAGTCAACGAGCTTGCTCTGCAAACCGGTCTCCGTCTCCACCAATACACGACCTGCAACGGACAAGGGTCTATCCACCCAAGTGGTATTGACAACACCACCGTAGCGTTCCACCAGCAAGCGGGTATATTTATCCGCCTGCACACCGTTTTCCTTTACCTTAAAACAGGGGCGGTCGGTATGGCTGGCGCTGAACAAAAAGCCCTTGGGCGTACCCTCCGGCACACGGAAGGCGATGACCGCGCTGTCATTGCGGGTCAGATAATACTTTCCGCCGGGCACCAATGTCCACTCATTTACTTCCTTCAGCCGTTTGTAACCGGCATTTTCCAGCCGCTCCACCACAGCTGCCGCCGCGTGGAATACGCTGTGAGCGCTGTCCAAAAACTGCCGCAAATCATTGACTCTTTCCATAAGTCAGCCTCCTTTTGCTTCGCAAAATCCTATTTGCTATTTTACACCTTTGTTTGCCGTGCGTCAACTGCTGACGCAAAAGTTTTCCACAGGTCGAATTTGGTCGAAAAGTTGCGTATTTACCGCATTTTAATATTTATTGTCGCATTTTGTCGAACGATTTGTTTCGATTTTACCTTGCAAAACTCAATGAGTTATGCTAAATTATATTTGTCGCAACGCGGTAGGCAACCTGCCGTATACGGGCAGCTGTTTCTTCGTGTCAGCCAAAGGGGAATTTATCATCACTATCAGGAGAGGAAGTTATGGACAATCAAACCTGCGTAATCATTGCGGACAATTCAGAAGAATTTACCGCCAGCCTTACCGCCGCCTTACATCAGACCGATCGGTTTCGGGTTCTGGATACCGCCAGCGACGGCGAGCGCGCCATTGCTCTGGTGTCGGAGCGCAAGCCGGACATTTTGGTGCTGGATATGATGCTTGCTAAAAAAGACGGCATCAGTGTACTGAAAGCCATTAACAATCTGGAGCACAAGCCCACAGTGCTTGCCACCTCCGGGTTTATCACCGATTATGTGGCATCCGCCGCCGCCAATCTGGGTGTGCGGTATCTGATGCTGAAGCCCTGCGACATGAGTGCGCTGGTGGAACGGTTGGAAGAGATCCGGGGTGGGGAGAGCCTGCGGATGCCTGCCGCCCGTCAAACCGGTCAGCAAAGCATCGAAACACTGGTCACCAACATCATCCACGAGATCGGTGTACCCGCCCACATCAAGGGGTATCAGTACCTGCGGGAAGCCATCATCATCGCCGTGGAGGATATGGATGTGATCAATGCCATCACCAAAATTCTCTATCCCCAGGTGGCAAAAACATTCCAGACCACCCCCTCCCGGGTGGAACGGGCCATCCGCCACGCTATCGAAGTGGCTTGGGATCGCGGTGATCTGGACACTTTGCAAAGATTTTTCGGATATACAGTCAGCAACACGAAAGGCAAGCCGACCAAT
Organism: Faecousia sp.; assembly: GCA_045646665.1. GTDB lineage: Bacteria > Bacillota > Clostridia > Oscillospirales > Oscillospiraceae > Faecousia. The sequence goes on from JAZRLE010000030.1 coordinate 3,327, forward strand.
TCCGAGTTTATCGCCCTGATTGCGGACAAGCTGCAGCTGCAGCTCAAATCCCCCGGGGTCGTCAATTTCTAAACAAAAGCAGCCACCGCTCGGTGGCTGCTTTTTTATCAGATTTTCAAGACGCCCAGCGCCTGCAACAAAAGAAGCAGTAACAGTACAGGCGTAACGAACTTGCACATAACCACATACAATTTCTTCCGTCCGAAGGGCTCGCCGTTGCGTGTCACTTCCTCGATAATAGTCTTGGGCTTCACCACCCAGCCAATGCAAATACAGGTAGCAATGGAAACCACGGGCATCAACACAAAGTTGCTGACATAGTCCAGGATGTCCAACACCTGCGCCTTCGCACCATTGGGCAGAACGACCTCGAAATAGAGCGCATTGTAACCCAGGCACACCACGACACCGATTGCCGCAGTCAGCACCGCGATCACAACAACAGCTTTCTTTCGACTCCAGTGGAATTTATCGATCGCACAGGAGACGATTGCTTCCATAATGGACACCGAGGAGGTCAACGCCGCAAAGGCCACCGTCAGGAAGAACAGGATGCCGACAACCGTACCCACAACCGATCCCATAGATCCAAAGACCTTGGGCAAAGCCGCAAACATCAGTGCCGGACCGCTGGCAGTCATACCCTCCCGGCCCATAAATGTGAAGACTGCGGGAATGATCATCATACCGGCAAGAAATGCCACAATGGTATCAAACAGCTCAATTTTGTTCACAGCCTTATTGATATCGGTGTCTTTCTTCACATAAGAGCCGTAAGTAATCATAATACCCATAGCAACACTGATGGAATAGAACAGCTGACCCATCGCATCCATCAGGACCACGGCAAACTGTTTGAAGGTCATACCTTCAAAATTCGGCACCATATAGACTTTCAAGCCTTGCAAACCGGTACGAATCTGGGTGCCGTCATCGTGCTTCAAGGTCAGAGAGAAGATTGAAACACCAAGGATCAGCACCAGCAGCAGCGGCATCAGAATCCGGGAGAATTTCTCAATGCCCTTATCCACACCCTTGTAGACCACAAACATCGTAGCGCCGAGGAAAATCAGGAACCAGATGATTGGCGGCCACACAGAACCGATAAAATCGCCAAAGTAATTGCTCTCCACCGCTGCTACAGCATTTCCGGTCAGGTAGGTTCCCAAATACTTCAGCACCCAACCGCCAATGGCACAGTAGTAAGGCAGGATCAGTGCCGGGATGATACAGGCAATCACACCGACCCAACCCATACGGGGGTGGATGCTTCCGTAAGCTGCCAGGGGACTTTTACCGGTCTTTCGGCCGATGGAAATTTCGGTGATCAGCAAAGTAAAACCAAATGTCAGCGCCAAAATCAGGTAGCACAGCAGAAAAACACCGCCGCCATCCTTAGCCGCCAAATAAGGGAAACGCCAAATATTACCCAAGCCAACAGCACTTCCGGCTGCAGCCAAAATAAAACCCAGCGAGCCGGTAAAACTGCCTCGTGATTCTTTCTTTTCCATAATTTTTCTCCAAAACATCAGAATGAAGATAGTTTACTATGTTTTTCGCTTAGTTGCAAGCATTATTTACGGCGGACAATCGTTTTTCTCAAAAAACTCTGCACACTGTAAGTTTGCCGATTGCAACCCCGGAACGAAAACAACCTTGCAGGACACCTGCAAGGCTGTTTTCATATTGACAGAAACGGCAAAAAAATCTATAATATTTCCCAGATAATTACACTTTTCGAGGCGTATTATGAACGATCTGCAGAAAACAATCAGCGACATCGGTGTCGTGCCGGTCATCAAACTTTCAAACCCCCAACGGGATGCCAAACCCTTGGCCGATGCCCTGTGCGCCGGCGGTGTGCCGGTGGCAGAGGTCACCTTCCGGGCAGCCGGCGCTGCCGGTGCCATCCGCATTATGACCGAGACCCATCCGGAGATGCTGGTGGGTGCCGGTACGGTAATGACCACCCAGCAGGTGGATGAAACTATCGCTGCAGGCGGCAAGTTTGTAGTCACCCCCGATCTGGATGTGGAACTGGTAAAATACTGCCAGGAAAAAGGCATTCCCATTTTCCCCGGCTGCACCACCCCCACCGACTATCATGCCGCCTTCAAGCTGGGCCTTGAGGTGCTGAAATTCTTCCCTGCGGAGCAGTCCGGCGGTCTTGCCAAGATCAAGGCAATGGCTGCCCCCTTCCCCATGTTCAAGGTCATGCCCACCGGCGGTATCAGTTTGAAGAATCTGGGCGAGTATGCAGCAAGTCCTGTGATCTGCGCCTGCGGCGGCAGCTATATGGTCACCGCCGACCTGATTGAGAACGGCAAATGGGATGAGATCACCGAACTGTGCAAGCAATCTGTGGAGATCGTCAAGGAGGCAAGAAAATAATGGCAAAGGTTATTACATTCGGCGAGCTGATGCTGCGGCTGCAGCCTTATAACTACGAGCGCTTTGTCCAGTGCGACCATGTGGAATTCACCTTCGGCGGCGGCGAGGCAAATATTGCCGTGTCCCTTGCCAACTACGGCATGGATGCCGCTTATGTCACCAAGCTGCCCACCCACGCCATTGGTCAAGCGGCAGTCAATTCCCTCCGCCGCTACGGTGTGGACACCTCCAAGATTGTCCGGGGCGGTGACCGCATCGGCATCTACTTCAACGAAAAGGGTGCCTCTCAGCGGGGCTCCGTCTGCATTTATGACCGGGCAAATTCCGCCATCGCTAAGGCAGTACCCGCAGATTTTGACTGGGATGCCATCTTCGACGGTGCCCAGTGGTTCCACTTCACCGGCATCACGCCTGCGCTGGGCGGCGAACTGGTGGAGATCTGCAAGCAAGCATGTATTGCCGCCAAAGCAAAGGGTCTGAAGATCTCCTGCGACTTAAACTATCGCGGCAAGCTGTGGACCCGGGCAGAGGCACGGGAGGCAATGACCCAGCTGTGCCAGTATGTGGATGTATGCATCTCCAACGAGGAGGATGCCAAGGATGTGTTCGGCATTGAGGCAGAGGCCACCGATATTTACGCAGGCGAGCTGAACCACGAAGGCTACAAGTCCGTTGCCAAGCAGTTGGCAGACAAATTCGGTTTTGAGATGGTTGCCATCACCCTGCGGGAGTCCCATTCCGCCACCCGTAACGGCTGGAGCGCTATGCTTTACAATATGGCAGAGAACAAGTACTGTTTCTCCAAGAAGTACGATCTGCACATTATCGACCGGGTCGGCGGCGGCGACAGCTTCGGCGGCGGTCTGATCTACCCCATTCTCACCGGCAAGGACACCCAGGCGGCTGTGGAATTTGCTGTGGCAGCTTCCGCACTGAAGCACACCATTGAAGGTGACTACAATATGGTCACCACCGCAGAAGTAGAAAAATTAGCCGGCGGCGACGGCTCCGGCAGAATTCAAAGATAAGGAGAACAATTATGGAAAACGAAGAAATCCTGCAGGAAGAAGAATCCATTCTGACTCTTACCGACGAAAACGGCGAAGACACAAACTTTGAATATCTGGATTGTGTGGAGTACGAAGGCACTGAGTATCTGGTGCTGATGCCCGAAGAGTCCAACGAGATCGTCATCCTGGCAGTAGAGCCCATCGACGAGGACACTGAAAACTATCTGGCTGTGGACAACGAGGACATTTTGAACGCAGTCTACGGGATTTTCAAAGAACGCTACAAGGACATCCTGCAATTTGAAGACTAAAAAAACATGCGTGCTGCTTTTTACAGCACGCATGTTTTTACTTTCAACCAAAAAGCCGCTTGTCAAGACCGCGGGCGCGGAGGGTATAGTAGAGGGCTGTACCCAAGGTCAGCAGCACCGCCACTTCACCAATGGCAACATAAACAGCATTCAGCCAGAATCCGCCGCCAATATATACGCTCAGTTCCCAGCCTACAAGCCCACCGTTGCTGATGGCCGGCAACAGCATAGCAACCAAAGGATACCCTTTCATCTTCACATTCCGCAAAGCATACATACCGGCAGTTGCCAACAGGGTTGCCAGAGTGCCCACCAAAAAATCCAGCGGCAGCGCCCCGGCAAAGCTGATGTTAAAGAGCAAACACCCGATGGTCAGACCCGGAATCGCCGCCGGGGTAAACAGTGCCAGCACACACAGCGCCTCCGATGCCCGGAACTGGATAGCAAATGACGCAGAATTGGGAATCAACCCGTTCTGTAAATAGGTCAGCGCCACATAGAGTGCTGCCAGCATTGCCCCATGGGCAAGAAAACGGCTCTTTTTTCTCATAATTGCCTCCCAAAAACAAAAAATGGGCACAGCCGTGCCCACAAAAAAACGGGCGCACTGCGCCCATCATTCCCTAGTTTTGTTTACCGACAGGATGGTCACGAACTGTCCTATGTATTTTCTTTATTATAACAGTCTCCTTGCCCCCTGTCAAGGAAATGTAAAATTTTCACAACCGACAGGATAACCCTTGCAGATTTTTTCTTAGGTGGTATAATGTTCTTACAGATAAGCGAAAGAAGGTGTTGCTGTGAAAAAATACGATCTGTTGATCCAAAACGGCACCATAATCGACGGAACTGGCGCACCCCGATACAAGGCTGACCTCGCCATTGCAGGCGACCGCATTGCTGCTATCGGCTCTCTTTCCCCTGCCGATGCCAAGAAAACCGTCAACGCAGAAGGCAGAGTTGTCTGCCCCGGCTTTATTGATGCCCACGGTCACTCCGATTTTACCCTGTTTGTCAACAACCGGGGCGAAAGTAAGATCCGCCAAGGCATCACCACCGAGGTGACCGGCAACTGCGGTTTTACCGGCGGACCTTTTACGGAGGATCACCGGGATGACCTGTTTGCCTATTTGGCCAACACCATCGTTCTCACCGGCGAAAAGAAAAATGCCTGGCGCTGGAATTCCCAAAACGAATTTTTGGAGCATTCCGCTGCCAAGGGTTTGAGCTTTAATATCGTACCGCTGGTAGGTCAGGGTATGATCCATGTAGGCGTGATGGGCTTTGAAGACCGGGACCCCACCCCGGAAGAACTGGAGCGCATGGAGCAGATGCTCCGCAAGGAAATGGATGCCGGCTTCTTCGGTCTGAGTATGGCATATGCCTATGAGCCTGCCCAAGCGGTCCGCCCGGCGGAAAACGAAAGGCTTTTATCCGTTGTGAAGGAATACGGCGGCATTTACACTGTCCATATGGAGGACGAGGCAGGTCGGGTGCTGGAATCGGTAGCCGATACCATCGACTTTGCCCGCAAGACCGGTGTCAGCGTGGAAGTTTCCCATCTGAAAGCCAGATACAAAACCAATCACGGCAAAGCAGATGCTGCCGCTCAGATGATCGCACAGACAAGATCTGAGGGGTTGGATGTTACTTTTGATGTATACCCCTACACCGCCTTCGGCAGCGGTCTGATCGATATCCTGCCCCCTTGGATCAAGAAAGATGGCGCCCATGTGATGTGCGAAAAGCTGCTGGACCCCCAGCTGCGCGCCAAGGCACTTTACGATATGGAACACGGCATCGAGGGTTGGGAGACCATCTTGGATAGCGACGATTGGGCAAGCCGTGTGCAGATCGCCACTTTAAAAACCGACAAAAACCGCCATTTAGAGGGCAAATTTGTTTCCGAAATCGCAGAACTCCGAGGCTGCACTCCCTACGAAGCAGTGGCTGATCTGATGGTAGAGGAGAATGCCTCTGTCAAATGCGTTTGGTTTGCTATGGATGAGCAGGAGCTGATCGGCTTGATGCAGCGCCCGGATGCTCTTTTCGGCACCGACGGTCGCGCCTGCGCCACCTACGGCGAGCTGTCCACCGGTATGGTACATCCCCGGTATTACAGCACCTACCCCCGCATTCTGGGTCACTATGCCCGGGATCTTGGCATCTTTACATTGGAAGAAGCCATTCGTAAGTCCACCGCCTCCCCTGCCGAAAAATTCGGCATTGCCGGACGCGGTGTTCTGCAGGCAGGCAATTTTGCCGACATCGTCATCTTCGACCCGAACAATATCCGGGAGGTGGGTGTATTTGGCGATCCCCACCACTATCCCGAGGGCATTGATGCGGTAATCGTAAACGGTCAAATCGTAGTGGAGCAAGGCGAACACACCGGTTGTCTTCCCGGACAAATCCTGCGGAAACCCCGGTAACGCTTCTCACTTTTACTCTAACAGGTGATATTTATGAAAAACATGCTATTCATACTCAATCCCTGTGCCGGCACAAAAAAAGCCAACAAAGTGCTGGCGGATATCCTTGCTGTTTTCAACCGGGCGGATTTTGATGTACACACCTACATCACCGCCGGTTCCAAGGATGCCACCGACGCTGTCAAACGACTGGCACCCGGAATGGATATGGTGGTCTGCTGCGGCGGCGACGGCACCTTTAACGAGACAGTCACAGGTCTGCTGGATGCGCAGCTTAATATCCCTCTAGGGTATATCCCTGCCGGCTCAACCAATGATTTTGCCCATTCCCTGCACCTGCCTACCGACCCCATCGCCGCTGCCCGGCTGATTACGGACGGCACACCGGAGCCCTTGGATGTTGGCAATTTCGGCGACCGCTATTTCTCCTATGTTGCCTCTTTCGGCGCTTTCTCCAAAGCCAGCTATACCACACCCCAAAGTGTGAAAAACGCATTGGGACACACCGCCTATATGCTGGAGGGGATCCGGGAGCTGTCTCAGATCCGCAAGACCCGCGTGCATTTGGAATTGGACGGAGAAACACTGGAAGATGACTATCTGTTCGGTGCTGTATGCAATTCCACCAGCTTAGGCGGCATCCTCACCCTTGATCCCAATCAGGTGGATATGGGAGACGGACTGTTTGAAGTGCTGCTGGTACGGGCACCCCAAGATCTGGGCGAGATCACCGAATGCATCGCAGCGGTGCAAAAGCAGCAGTATAACTGCCGGATGATGACCTTCCGCAGTGCTAAGCAAGTCACTGTTTCCGGTGAAACCGATATGTACTGGACACTGGACGGCGAAAAAGCGCCCAGCCACAGCCTAGTAACCATCACCAATCTGCATCACGCCATCCGGCTCATTAAATAGGAGAACACTATGCACAACACCACCCTTTGCTATATCACCCGGGGCGACCAGGTTCTGATGCTCCATCGGGTCAAAAAGAAAAACGATGTCAATCAAGACAAGTGGATCGGTATCGGCGGCAAATTTGAAGCCGACGAGACTCCGGACGAATGCCTTCTGCGGGAGGCAAAGGAAGAAACCGGATTGACCCTTACCAATTGGAAATGCCGGGGTGTTGTGACCTTCCTCACCAACGGTCCTTGGGACGGCGAGTATATGTATCTGTTCACCGCCGACGGCTTTGAAGGACAACTAAAAGAATGTGACGAAGGCGAGCTGCAATGGGTCAGTCGGGAATTTTTGGACACGCTGCCCACTTGGGAGGGGGACAAAATATTCCTCGATCTTCTGTGGCAAGATGCACCTTTTTTCCTTTTGAAGCTACGCTATGAGGGCGATACCCTTGTGGAAGCCGTGCTGGACGGCAAACGGATCAAATAATAAAATCCCCCTTCTGTGCAGAAGGGGGATTTTTGATTACTGAATCTTTCTGGCTTCCAGATAATACCGCTTGCTCTTGGCCTCACCCATGGAGAAAGTCTTGCGGGGCAGACAGCCATACTTTTCCACATACTCAAAAAGCTCTTCCTTTTCGATGCCGCCGCAGATCAGCGCCAGACAGTTTTCCGCTTTGCCCAAGGCAATGCAATCTTCCTCGCCGTGGATATAGTCGCAGATCACCTGGGGATTGGCTTTGATGTAGTCATCGATATAGTCCTGCATACTGCCGATGGTCAAGGTGTTGGTCTCCGGGAAATACACGGTACGCTCGCCGTTTGCCCAGTATGCTTTCACTGCCTTGCCCTCTGTGGGAAGCTTTGCCAAAAATGCTTCCGCATCCACATTTTTCAGCAGTCTGTAAATGGGCTCAAACTCGATGGATTCCTCGCCAAGATTCACGATCTCCGCCAGGGCGAATCTAGCCGGATGGGTCTTGGCAGCCTCGGCTCCGATCTGCGCTTTGATTTCCTCATAAAGGGCTTTTGCAGATGCAAGGGAGTGGTTGCCATCGCCCATGGCATACATCAGCTTGTCGGCACTGTTTTCTTCGTATGCACAAATCAGTGCTTCCAGTTCTGCGCCATCTACAGCAAAGCCTGTAACTTTGCCGCCACCCTGCATCAGGGTGAAATCATAAAGGACATTAAAATTACCCTTATTGGCAGTCAAATAAGAGAATATCTTATCCTCTCTGTCGTCGCAGAAGATCATCACATGGGGAAGCTCCACAGTGGCTTCCCGGCGCACGGCAACGCGAGGCGGGATTCTCTCCAGCACCGTTGCTTCGGTGGCGCGGATGTTGGACTTAGAATCCGGAGAGAAGTCATAGGCCTCCAAATCCACCTTGCCGATGACGCCGCGACGGAGCTTGCCATCGGGCAGGATCCGCTCCAGATACACAAAGGTGTCGGTGTAGCACTTTAGGGTTTCGGGAAGGGTTTTCATAGCAGCAGCGATGCGCTTTTTATGGGTTTCTTCCTTTTCTGTTTCCAAATAAGCCTCGGGCAAAATGAGGGACAGTGTGCTGGCTGCATCCGCCACAAAGTCTTCAGCCGCAGACCAATACTCCAGCTGGCTGGTAAACTGGTCGCAAGCGATCACCGCCCATTTTTCAAACTTTTCGTCTTTTGCGTCATAGGCAGGAAGAAGAATATCTGCCGCAGAAAATACAGTGTTTTTCATAGTCAGTTTCCTTTACAAAAGTAATATGGAATATATTACAACCTATGGTGCCTTCTGTCAATAGAAACAAAAAACTCCCGTTATGCAACGGGAGTTTTTTGATTGGTTGTAAGATTACTCGTCCTTTGCCTTGGAAACGACCAGGTTAACGATGATGCCCAGAATCAGAGCGCAAGCGATTGCGGTCAAGGTGACCTTGCCGATAGCCATAGCCATACCGCCGATGCCGGGGATCAGAATAGAAGCAGCCACGAACAGGTTCTTGTTCTGGTTCAGGTCTACCTTCTGGATCATCTTCAGACCGGAGCAAGCGATGAAACCGTACAGAGTGGTGCAGACACCGCCCATAACGCAGCCGGGGATGGAGTCCAAGAATGCCACGAAGGGTCCAAAGAAGGAGATGACGATACACATAATGGCTGCGGTGGTGATGGTCACCACGGAAGCATTACGGGTGATTGCCACGCAGCCAACGGACTCACCGTAGGTGGTGTTGGGGCAGCCGCCGAAGAAAGCGCCAACAATAGAGCCAACGCCGTCACCCAGCAGGGTGCGGTGCAGACCGGGGTTCACCAACAGATCCACATCAATGATAGAGGACAGGTTTTTGTGGTCAGCAATGTGCACAGCAAAGACAACAAAAGCAACAGGAACATAAGCAACCGCAACGGTAGCAATGTAGGAAGCGTTAATTTCCTTAACACCCTCCATAGCTTTCAAGAAAGAGAATTCAGGAACAGCAAAGATCTGCATATTCTGGAACAGAGAGAAATCAATAACAGGAATACCGCAAAGGGTGAAGATAACAGCAACCACATAGCCTGCCAAAATACCAATGATGAAGGGGATCAGCTTGGTCATCTTTTTACCGTAGGTAGAAGCAATAATAACTACCAACAGAGTAACCATAGCACAAACAAAGGAAGCCCATGCGGGAGCACTCATAATAAAGGAGCCGTTGGCATCTTGAGGACCGTAGGAGAACACATCCTTGATAGCAGCGCCTGCCAGGGAAAGACCGATCAGTGCAACGGTGGGTCCGATAACCACAGGAGGCATCAGCTTGTTGATCCACTTAACGCCTGCGAGTTTAACCACGATAGCAATGACAACGTATACAAGGCCGGCAAACACAGCGCCCAAAACGATGCCTGCAAAACCGGCAGAAGCAGAAACTGCGCCGGCAAAGGCCGCGACCATAGAGCCGATGAAGGCGAAGGAAGAACCCAGGAACACAGGGCTTCTAAACTTGGTGAACAACTGGTAAACGATGGTGCCCACGCCTGCGCCAAACAGCGCTGCTGCGGCAGACATGCCGTTACCCACAATCGCGGGAACTGCGATGGTTGCAGCCAGAATTGCCAAAACCTGCTGGAAAGCAAAGATCAACATCTGGCCAAATTTGGGTTTGTCTTTGATACCGTAGATCAAATTCATATTGTTTCCTCCAATATTTCTTTTTCTGAAATTGCAACCTGCAAAAAAGGAGAAAATGTCACCCTGTCACGGATCAACACCTTCTCCTTCCTCAGATTTTATTTCTGCTAAGATTATACTGCTTTCTTCGACAAAATGCAAGAAAAAACTTTACAATTTTTTCACAAAATGCTACTTATAACGCAGCAGGCATCTTGCGACTTTTTTCAGCTTATAAAGCTCCTCGGCAGCAAGTCTGGTCTTGGTGACCACATCGCCACCCTTGGGGAAGCAGTAATATAAAGCATCCTTGTTGCCGATGGAGATCACATCGCCGATCTCGTACCAGAAGTAGTCGGAATTTAAGCTGTGGCAAGCAAGCGGACCTTGGGTATAATCCAGCTTGCCGTCGCAACCGGTGAGGTGGAATCCGTTTTCATCGTGGACAAGCTTGCCTTCACCCACAAAGTACAATGCCTTGGTATCCACCAGCATGGCAATTTCCACATCCTTTTCCATGCGGTAGGTACCTTCTTCCAATTCTTTTCGCACCTGCTGCCGCTGCCACGCATACCAATCGGGAATGTGGGTGAAGGCAGCGCCCTCTGCTTGCAGGTAGCCGTGTTCATCCAATATATATTGCTTGCCGCAGCTGCCGCAGGTCAGTGTGACCCCCTTGCCCAACATCTGCCCCTCTGTCTGACAGTGGGGACAACGGTAGAGGATGCGGTTGAGTCCATCTGCCCGGAAGGGTTCATCAATGACGATTTGATTCTCCTGCTGGTAGCGGAAATTATCAAAGGAAAATGCCTCGTCCAACATTGCATCCAGTTGGGCAACAGACAAGGTTTTTAATTCCTCCGCGGTGGCAAGGCATTTGACATCCGCCCGCACCTGCACCTTCCGCTTTTGCAGGCAGTTATACAGCGGATCCCGGGCAAAGGCACCCTGGGTGATCACCGTCACCACCGGAACTCCCAACTTTTTCAGCAAAATACCCATCTTCCGAGGCAGTTGTGTGGCTGTACCATCAAAGGAGTAGCCTGCCTCCGGATACATCAGCACACTGACCTTCTTTTTCTTCAGCAGATACTCCATATCCCGGATCAGGGTCATATCGCTGACAAACTTTTGTGTGTGGATACAGCCCAACAGTCGCATCAAAAGACCCTTACCCACAAAGCCATCAGTGGTACACACGATGCCGTAGCGCTTAGGGAAGAAGATCCGGGATGCAATTTTCAGATCAATAAAACTGGAATGGTTCATCAGGATCAGACAGGGTTCTTTCCTGCCGATTTTCTCCATTCCGTGGGTCTGATAGGTAAACTTGGTGGGAAATAGGTCAAAGATCGCCAACACCCGCACCACCAGCTGCAGCAAAAATATCGGCTTCATAGGATTGCGGTGCTTGGGTCGGGGCAGCGCCATGACTTTCTCATAGGGGAGCTGCTTGGTTTTGATTTTCATAGCGGTTCTCCTGTCTTTTTGGTACTGCTATTCTACTATATCCTCCACATTAAGGCAAGAAAAATATAAAAATCCCGGATTTTTCCCACTTTCGACCCGTCCCGGCAAAAAAATACTGGACAGCTTGGGAAAGTGCTGATATAATGTTTATAAATATTATGTATACCAAAAGGAGGGCGTTTCCTATGAAATGTCCATTTTGCGGCGATCAGGAAAGCAAAGTTGTAGACTCCCGTCACTCCGAGGACGGGCAAAGCATCCGCCGGCGCAGAGAGTGCTTAAACTGCCAGCGGCGGTTTACCACCTATGAAGTGGGGGAAAGTCTGCCCATCATCGTTGTGAAGCGGGACGGCTCCCGTCAGACCTTTGACCGGAACAAGATCCTCAACTCTATGGTTCGCGCCTTCGACAAGCGGCAGGTGGATGTGGCAGATCTGGACCGGATCACCACCGAGATCGAGCAGACCATCCAGAATACACTGGAGCGGGAAGTCACCACCGATGCCATCGGTCAGATGGTGATGGAACGGCTGAAGCCGTTGGACGAGGTTGCGTATATCCGCTTCGCCTCTGTTTACCGCCGGTTCCAGGATGTTCGCAGCTTTATCCACGAGATAGAGACCTTTCTGGAAACCAAGTAAGGAGTTTCCCCCATGGATTTGATAACCAAACTGTTTGATATAGACTTTGCCGCATTGGTACCGGAGCTGCCCGTATTTTTGGGACTGGTCCGTACACTGATGGCGCTGGCAATGCTGACAGGACCGGTAGCAATGCTGATCCTTGCGGTGCTGTATCTGCGCAAACCCGCACCGGAAGCCAACTATAATTACGGCTATCGCACCTATTTCGGTATGGGCAGCGTGGAAGCGTGGCAATTTTCGCAGAAGATCGCAGGTCTTATCTTTGGCGCGCTGGGCGCCGGGTTGCTGCTGATCATGCTCATCGTGATACTGTTCTTTATTGGCAAGACCCTGCTGACAGTCGCCATTATGGCGATGGTCTGTCTGCTGATTCAGGTGCTGCTGATCGCGGCGGCACGAATCACCATTGCGGTTCTGTGCAAAAAGTATTTCGACAAAAACGGCGACCGTCGCCGCAGATAAAAAACAAAACTGTCATTCCAAAATTGGAATGACAGTTTTTATTTATAGTTGTTCCCACAGCCAAGGCAATTGGGTTTCAAAGTTACCGCCAAAGGGCGTTGCTTGTTTTGTATTGTCCAGCACCCGTTCCACGAAGCCGGCTGCAAGCTCTGCAGCTTCCATCGGATCCCGTCCTGACAGGTATGCGCCGGCAAACACCGCGCTGAACATATCACCGGTACCGTGGAGGGTTATATCCCGGCGATCTGCGGTATAGGAGAACATCCCCTCCCCTTTTTGCAGACCTGCAAAACCGGTTTTGTTCGCATCCGGTGTCACACCGGTAATGACCACGGTTTGGGTCTTCATTCTGCAAAGGCGCTGGGACAACAGCCGCAAAGTCTGTCCGTCAGTGTGCTCCTGATAGGGTACACCGGCAAGCATACAGGCTTCGGTCGCATTGGGAAGTACCACCTCCGCCATAGAAGCCAGATCCCGCATTGCAGATACTTGCTCCTCTGTGATGCCCTTGTACAGTTTGCCGTGATCGCCCATAGCGGGGTCCAAGATCACCGGGCAATCGAAGGCAGTCATCACTTCCAACACCGCTTCCGCCTGTTCAGAGTTCGCAAGATAGCCAACCAAAATGGCATCAAACTCTGCGCCCACCTGTCGCAGATGCTGGCAAATGGGGACAATATCGTCCGTCATCGGGCGAATGTGGGGGTTCGGAAATCCGGTATGGGTGGAAAGCACTGCCGTGGGCAGCACCGAACAGCTGATACCCATTGCCGACAAGATCGGCAGCGCCACTGTATTGGCGCATTTTCCCACGCAGGACAGATCCTGCACCGAGAGGATCTTTTTCATTCTTTACTCCTGTCCTGCCCGCTTTTTCATCAGTTCCCGCATCCGCTGGCTGTGATCCAGGGTGCGCTTGCGGATCCGCAGGCTCTTAGGGGTACATTCCAACAGCTCATCGTCTGCCAAAAACTCCAGACACTGCTCCAAAGAATAGACCTTGGGGGTCACCAGTCGAAGGGCTTCATCGGAACCGGAGGCACGCATATTGGTCAGCTGCTTTTTCTTGCAGACATTGACGGTCATATCCTCATTCCGGCTGCAGATGCCCACCACCATACCGGCATACACCGGGGTACCGGGACCGATGAACAAAGCGCCGCGCTCCTGGGCGGCATGCAGACCGTAGGTCACCGCCTCACCGGATTCAAAGGAAATAAGAGAACCGGTCAGCCGGCGCTCTACCTCACCCTTCATAGGTGCGTAGCTGTCCAACACGCTGGACATAATGCCTTCGCCTCGGGTGTCGGTCAAAAATTCACTGCGATAGCCGAACAAACCTCTGGAGGGCACCAGGAACTCCAGACGGTAACGGCTGCCCATAGGAGTCATGGACAGCAGATCACCCTTGCGGCGACCCATCTTTTCGATGACAGCGCCCATACATTCCTCCGGCACATCGGCGACCATCCGCTCGATGGGCTCGCAGACCTTGCCGTCAATCTCCTTGGTCAGCACACGGGGGGTGGACACAGAAAACTCGTAACCCTCACGGCGCATAGTCTCCATCAAAATGGACAGGTGCATCTCACCGCGACCTGCCACATTAAAGGCATCGGTGCCTTGCTCAGTGACATGGAGGGACACATCCTTAAGAAGTTCCTTTTCCAACCGGTCCCGCAGATTCCGGGAGGTGACGAATTTACCCTCGCGACCGGCAAAGGGAGAATCATTCACCGCAAAGGTCATTTCGATGGTGGGGTCGCTGATCTTCACAAAGGGCAGCGGCTCGATGGCATCGGGGGCGCACAGCGTTCTGCCGATGGTGATGTCTGCCATACCGGAAAGTGCCACGATCTCACCGGCAGTAGCCTCCTGCACCGCCTGCTTACCCAAACCATCATAGGTATAAAGGGCAACCACCTTACCCTTTTGCTTGATTTCCGCATTGTGATAGTCGCAAATGGTAACTTCCTGATTGACACGGATGGTACCCCGCTCCACTCTGCCAACAGCAATACGGCCCACATATTCATTATAATCAATAGCAGACACCCGCAGCTGCAAAGGCGCATTCTCATCGCCCTGCGGTGCCGGAACATAATTCACGATGGTCTCAAACATCGGGGTCAGGTCCTTGCCCATTTCATCAGGACCGTAAGATGCAGTACCCTGTCTGCCGGAGCAGAAAATGGTGGGAGAATTGAACTGCTCGTCAGTGGCTTCCAGCTCCAGAAGCAGTTCCAGCACCTCGTCCATAACCTCGTGGATCCGGGCATCGGGCTTGTCCACCTTGTTCACCGCCACAATGACCTTGTGTCCCAATTCCAGCGCCTTACCCAGCACGAAGCGGGTCTGGGGCATAGGACCCTCAGCGGCATCCACCAACAGGATAACGCCGTTGACCATCTTGAGGATTCGCTCCACCTCGCCGCCGAAATCCGCGTGACCCGGGGTGTCCACGATGTTGATCTTATAGTCCTTGTACTGGACGGAGGTATTCTTGGCAAGAATGGTGATGCCACGCTCCCGTTCCAAATCGCCGGAGTCCATAACCCGGTCCTGGGTAGCTTGGTTTTCACGATAGATACCGCCCTGCTTCAAAAGCTCGTCCACCAAGGTGGTCTTACCGTGGTCAACGTGAGCGATGATTGCAATATTTCTGATTTTTTCCTGTGCTGCCATAGTTTTGGCTCCTTTTTCCGGGTGGATATAAAATCCCCCTGTTTTCCTAATTTTACACTATACCACTTTCCCAAAAAAATTGCAATCAATTTGGCGATTTTTTACGAAAATTTTCGCTCTGTTACTGTTTTTGACCTTGACCGTTATGGTTTGTTGTGATATGATATACAACAACTTATATAATGCCTGTTTTTAAACATTTTTCAATTTCAGGAGGTAACATCATGGCCTATTATTATCCCGAACCCAGCCACACCTTCAGCGAATACCTGCTGATCCCCGGCTACACTTCCGAAAACTGCATCCCTTCCAATGTATCCCTGCGCACCCCTCTGACCAAGTTCCGCAAGGGTGAGGAGGAGCCGGCAATTGCTTTAAATATTCCTATGACCTCTGCCATTATGCAGTCCGTTTCCAACGACTCTTTGGCTATCGCTTTGGCAAAAGAAGGCGGTTTGAGCTTCATCTTCGGTTCTCAGTCCATTGAATCCCAGGCAGCTATGGTCGCCAAGGTCAAGAGCCACAAGGCAGGCTTCGTGGTGTCCGCTTCCAATTTGACCCCCGACGCCACCCTCAATGATGTGCTGGCGCTGAAAGAAGCCAACGGTTTCTCTACCGTGGCTATCACCGACGATGGCACCGCCACCGGCAAACTGCTGGGTATCGTCACCGGTCGGGACTACCGCGTAAGCCGTATGGACGGCACTGAGAAGGTGTCCACCTTTATGACTCCCCGGGAGAAGATGGTCGTCGCCCCCGCCGACACCAGTCTGAAAGCTGCCAACGATATCATCTGGGAACACAAGCTCAACAGTCTTCCCATCGTGGACGAAAATGATAAGCTGATGTACTTCGTATTCCGCAAGGACTACGCTTCCCACAAGGCAAATCCCCAGGAACTGCTGGACGACAAGAAGCGCTACTTGGTAGGCGCCGGCATCAACACCCGTGACTATGCCGAGCGGATCCCCGCTCTGCTTGCCGCAGGCGCAGATGTGCTGTGTATCGACTCCTCCGAGGGTTACTCCTGCTGGCAGTCCAACACCATCAAGTGGGTGCGCGACAACTACGGCGATTCCGTGAAAATCGGTGCCGGTAATGTTGTGGATCGGGACGGTTTCCTGTTCCTTGCCAAGGCAGGCGCGGACTTTATCAAGGTCGGTATCGGCGGCGGGTCCATCTGCATCACCCGTGAAACCAAGGGCATCGGTCGCGGACAGGCTACCGCGCTGATTGAAGTGGCAGCTGCCCGGGATGAATACTTCAAAGAGACCGGCATTTATGTGCCTATCTGTTCCGACGGCGGTATCGTTCACGATTACCATATGACCCTGGCACTGGCTATGGGTGCCGATTTCCTGATGCTGGGCCGTTACTTTGCCCGGTTTGATGAATCCCCCACTCCCAAGGTGCTGGTCAACGGCTCCTATATGAAGGAGTACTGGGGCGAAGGCTCTAACCGCGCACGGAACTGGCAGCGTTATGATTTGGGCGGCAACACCAAGCTGACCTTTGAAGAGGGTGTTGACTCCTATGTCACCTACGCAGGCAGCCTGCACGACAATGTGGAAGCCAGCCTTTACAAGGTCAAATCCACTATGTGCAACTGCGGCGAGCTGACCATTCCCGATCTGCAGAAAAACGCCAAGCTGACACTGGTATCCTCCGTCTCCATCGTGGAAGGTGGCTACCACGATGTCACCCTGCGTTCCGGCCCCTCCAGTAAATAAAAATATGCGGAGGCGTCTTGCGACGCCTCCGTTTTCTATGAGGTGAACACTTTGCAGAATTATTTCCAAATGCATTTTACCCTGCAACAGGTCAATGCTATTTCCAATTTAGGTCTGGCTCATGTGGGAGACGGGGTGTACGAATTGATGTGCCGGGCGCATCTGTGCGCCGGCGGTGACCATACCGTCAAGAATCTGCACAAGGACACGGTGCAGCTGGTAAAAGCGCCTACACAGGCGGCATTTGCCGACAAGATCAAGCCGATCCTCACTGAAGAAGAAACAGACTTCTTCCGCCGGGGCAAAAACGCCCACACCCACGCCGCTCCCAAATCCGCCAGCCGGGCAGAATATGCCAAGGCAACGGGACTGGAGACACTGTTCGGCGCGCTGTACCTGCTGGGTCGCACCGACCGGCTGCAGGAACTATTCGATCTGATGATGAAAGAGGACGCATAAATGGCCTTTGATGCATTTTTCCTGTCGGCAGTGCTGACGGAGATAAAAGAGAAAACCCCCGGCGCCCGGGTAGAAAAAATCCACCAGCCCAGCCGGGACACAGTGATCCTGCACCTGAAATGTCAGGACAGCCGGCAAAAGCTGTTGTTCGGTATGAATCCCACCGCTCCCCGTCTGCATTTGACCGCCGCCAATCCGGAAAATCCCCCGGAGCCCCCTATGTTCTGTATGCTGCTGCGCAAGCACCTGTCCGGCGCCCGGCTGGTGGATATTGCCCAGCTTCCAATGGAGCGATGCGCGGAATTTATCTTCGATTGCATTGACGAGATGGGCGATCCTGTGCAGAAAAAGCTGGTGGCCGAGCTGATGGGTAGAACCTGCAATCTGTATCTGCTGGGCGGTGACGGACGGATTATCGACTGTCTGCGCCGGGTGGGTCTGGAGGAGACTGACAAGCGCCCCGCCCTGCCGGGTATGTATTATCAACAGCCGGAGCCTATGGCAAAGGAAAATCCCGCCGATTTTTCGGATTTTGCAGGACTTCTCACCGCTCCCGGAGCCGATCTGCTGGCTGACCGGCTGATGGACAATTTGGGTGGATTATCTCCCCTTGTGTGTCGGGAAGCGGCGCTGTTTGCCGCCGGTGACACCGATGCCCGCACCCAAAATATGGACATTTCTTCTGTGGCTGCACGGCTGCAGGATTTCTTCCGCACCCATTTGGAAAATCCCGTCCCCTATCTGTACTGCGCTCCCGACGGCACACCCAAGCAGTTTGCCTTCTGTCCCATTTATCAGTACGGCGCCTGTACACAGGCGGATTCCTTCGGGCAGATGCTGGACGGCTTTTACACCGTCCGTGACCGAAAGGATGCTATGCGGCAAAAGAGCCAAAGTGTCCGGAAAACAGTACAAAATCTCTGTCAGCGGCTGACCAAAAAGCTGGCAGTGCAAGAAAAGGAGCTCCTGCAAAGCAAAGACCGGGAGCGCCTGCGGCAGCTGGGTGACATTCTCACCGCCAACATCCATCGCATCCAAAAGGGGCAGACCAAGGTGCTGGTGGAGGACTTTTACGACGAAAATATGGGGCAAATCGAAGTTGCTCTCTCCCCCCTGTTGTCTCCCCAACAAAATGCGGCAAAGTATTATAAAGATTACGCCCGGATGAAAACTGCTGAAAAAGAGCTGACCCGGCAGATCGAACTGGGTCAGCAGGAACTAACCTATTTGCAGAGCGTTTTAGAGGAACTGAACCGAGCGGATACCGATGCAGAATTGGAAGAGATCCGGCAGGAATTGCAAACAGGCGGCTATCTGAAACAGGACACCGGCAAGCGGAAGATGAAGTCTGCCAAGCTCTCCCCCATGCGGTTTGAATCCACCGACGGCTATCCCATTTATGTGGGACGGAACAACCGGCAGAATGACGAGCTGACCTTCAAAGCCGCCCGGAAGGACGATCTGTGGCTTCACGCATCCAAGGTCCACGGCAGCCATGTGATTATCGCCTGCGCCGGTGTGACGCCGCCTGACGATACCATCACCCAAGCGGCGCAGCTTGCCGCCTACTACGCAGAAACCACCGGCGGACAGAACATCCCGGTGGATGTGGTGCCGGTCAAGCTGGTGAAAAAGACCCCGGACAGAAAGCCCGGTATGGTGATCTACCATTCCCACCGGACAGTGGTGGTCAACCCCTACAAGGACATCGTGGTAGACCCTCTGAATGCGGAGAAAAAACCGGAAGAATAAGAAAACCCCGGCAGGAAAATTCTGAACTGCACCCTATTTGTTAGACAAGTATGATATAATACTTGTACTAAGAAATGGGGTGCTACTTTTATGCCTAAAGGAATACCAAACAAGCGATACACAGGTGAGTTCAAGCAGATGGTAGTAGAAACGATGATTCGA
>JAZRLE010000031.1:0-30710 GCA_045646665.1 Faecousia sp.
ACAACACCGGCGATCTGGCCAACGGCGGTCTGACTCCCACCGAGTGGACCTCCACTTCTCAGCTGGGCACCTATAAGGCTGATGACGCTACCGCTTCCGATGCCAGCCAGCTGCTGGGTGTCAGATACGATCTGAACAACAACATCGCAATGCAGGTAGGTATCAGACCCACCGCCGGCGTCAGCTACGCAATGGTTTATGTTGGCGACAGCACCGAGGGTACCCGTATCGAGGGTCAGCTGACCGGTAGCTACTACACCTATGTTTACGAGGGTATGGCTCCTGCCGATGCCCGTACCGATATCACTCTGAAGTTCTACAAGGCCGGTGAGGATGCTGCAACCGTAGAGCCCACTCTGACCATCGTGGACAGCATGGAGTGCTATGTTGGCCGTAACATTGAAAAGCATCCCTATCTGGGCAACCTGATCAAGTACTGCGACTCCGCAGCCGCATACCTGGCTTCCAGAGCCTAATGTGATAAGAACGAAAATTAATCGCGAGGTGGAATGCAATGAAAAACTTTGAAATGCCCGCAATTGAAGTTATCAACTTCACTGTTGAGAACATTATGAGCAGCAGCTCCGGATGCCTCTTGGACTGCCCGACCGACACCAGCTGCAAGAACGCAACTGACTGGGGCTAATTCCCAAGCCAACCAAAAGACCCCCCTCCATCCGGAGGGGGGTTGCTTTTTATCCCTGGGGCAAAAAGCTTGCCGGGTCCACGGGCGCACCGTCACAGGTGACGGAGAAGTGCAAATGGTCACCAATGGCGCTCTCCATCAAGGCAGTGTTGCCCACCACACCGATGATCTGCCCTTTGGTCACGATATCTCCCGGTTGAACGGATACCGCCTCGGCAAGGCTGGCATATCTGGTCACATAGCCACCGATGTGGCGCAGTACCACTGTGGTACCCATCGCCTCGTCGGCATAAACCGAGTATACCTCGCCGTCAGCGGCGGCACACACAGCGCTGCCTGCTTCCGCGGCAATATCCACACCGTTGTGAACCCGCCAATCACGGGTGGTCTGGTTATAGGTCAAGCTGTCCATAGCATAAACTGCCACAGTCTGCCCCTGCAGGGGCGACACGGTTTCCAGCTTTATCTGCGTCTGACCGCCTCCATTGGGTTCCTGGACAGGTGTGCCGTCGGGATTGGTTGCAATCACCGCCTGGTGATCCTGGTAGTTGCCGACGGATTCCCCGTCCAGAGAATCGCTGGGTTTGTCGACATTTCGGTAATACAGGAATCCGGAGATTCCGATCGCAGCAGCACACAGCCCAAGGGCTATGTAGTAGCCCTTACCGCTGATGTTGCCAGAAAATTTTTTCTTGCTCATATTCAAGCACCTCCGTAGTCCAGTATTGCCAAAATTTCGCAGTTTAAACCATGTTTTGGAAAAATTCCTGTGTGATAGAAAACACTGTTGACAAATGTCACTTTTTCGGTTATATCTATACTATTAAATAATGTAAAGAAACGGGGGAGGATAATGTCCAAAGAACTCATCAGACTCCAGGATCTTTCTATGGAGTTCGACGGGGAGCGGATACTTGATGGTATCAATCTCTACTTTAATGATCACGAATTCCTCACACTGCTGGGCCCTTCCGGCTGCGGCAAGACCACCACTCTGCGTATTATTGGCGGGTTTTTGACCCCTACCACCGGCAGGGTGCTTTTTGACGGGAAATGCATCAATGATGTGCCGGCGTATCAGCGGCAGATCAACACCGTTTTCCAGCGGTATGCACTGTTTCCCCATCTGGATGTGTTCGGCAATATCGCCTTTGGTCTGAATGTTGCCAAGCTGCCCAAGGCGGAAATCAACCAGCGGGTGAACGAGATGCTGGAAGTGGTAGGTCTGCAGGGCTTTGAGCATCGCCAGATCGACAGCCTTTCCGGCGGTCAGCAACAGCGTGTTGCCATCGCTCGCGCGCTGGTGAACCGCCCCAAGGTGCTGCTGCTGGACGAACCCCTTGCCGCGCTGGATCTGCGTCTGCGCAAGGATATGCAGAACGAGCTTAAGCGCATCCAGCAGGCTATGGGCATCACCTTCATCTATGTGACCCACGATCAGGAAGAGGCGCTGTCTATGTCCGACACCGTGGTGGTTATGGATAAGGGTCGCATCCAGCAAATCGGCAAACCTGAGGATATCTATAATGAGCCGAAGAATGCCTTCGTGGCAGACTTTATCGGTGAAAGTAATATTTTGGACGGCATTATGCTGGAGGACTTCAAAGTCAAGTTCTTCGGTCGTACCTTTAAGTGCCTGGATGCCGGTTTTGCGCCCAATGAGCCGGTGGATGTGGTCATCCGCCCGGAGGACATCGACTTTGTTCCCCCGGAGGAGGGTCATTTGACCGGTACGGTCACCAGTGTGACCTTCAAGGGACTTAACTACGACATCATCGTGGATTTCAAGGGCTTCAAGTGGCTGATTCAGACCACCGACCATCAGCCGGTGGGCGCCACTGTGGGCATTCGGCTGAACCCGGAGGATATCCATGTGATGCACAAGAGCGAATACTCCGGTATGTTTGGTGACTACAGCTCCTACTCTGCCGAGTACGATGAGCTGACGGAGGATGCCGGCGATGAAGAAGAATAAGTCTATCTTGTTGAGCGGTCCGTATATCCTGTGGATGTTGATTTTCACGCTGATCCCTCTGGGCGTGATGGGTTACTATGCCCTCACTGATCCGGACACCGGCGCGTTTACGCTGAATAATCTCCGGGATCTGGGACTGTTCCTGCCCACCTTGGGTACTTCTGTGTGGTATTCTGTGGTGTCGGCAATCATTTGCCTGGGACTTGGTTATCCGGTTGCCTATTTTATCGCCCATCGCTCTGCTGTTGCGCAGAAGATCCTGTATATGCTGGTGATGCTGCCTATGTGTATGAGCTTTTTGCTGCGGACATTGGCGTGGGTGGGTCTTTTGGAGACCAACGGCATCATCAATGTGCTGCTGGGCAAGCTGGGCATCGGCACCGTGGAGGTCATCGGCACCTCCGGCGCGGTGATTTTGGGTATGGTGTATAACTACCTGCCTTATATGATCCTGCCGCTGTATGCCATTATCGTGAAGATCGATAATCGGCTCATTGAAGCAGCCGAGGATTTGGGCTGTACCCCGATACAGGTCTTTTCCAAGGTGGTACTGCCTTTGAGTATGCCCGGTATTCTCTCCGGTATTACTATGGTGTTTGTGCCGGCAGTTTCTACCTTCTATATCTCCCAAAAATTGGGCGGTGCCGAGACAATGCTCATTGGCGACGTTATCGAAAAGCAGTTTAAGACCAGCAACAACCCCAATATGGGCGCGGCGCTGAGCCTGCTGCTGATGCTGATGGTGCTGGTGTGTACCGGCATTATGAACCGCTTCGGCGGTGAGGATGAGGAAGGCGGTGTGCTGGTATGAAAAGAGCCAACCGCATTCTGACTGTGCTGATCTTTGCTTTCTTGTATGTCCCCATGCTGGTGCTTGTGGTGGCATCCTTTAATACCGGCAAGGATCTGACCATCTTTGAAAGCTTTACACTGGAGCAGTACAAAGCACTGTTCCGGGACAAGGACCTGCTGGCGCTGTTGGGTAACTCCCTGCTCATCGCCATCTTGTCTACCGCGGTTGCCACCGCGTTCGGCACCCTCTCTGCCGTGGGCATCCATAACCTCAACCCCCGGCTGCGGAAGACCGTTATGGGTCTTACCAATATCCCTATGACCAATCCGGACATTGTGACCGGTATCTCGTTGTCGCTGCTGTTTGTGTTTGTGGGTTCGACCCTGTTGCACAAAAAGGAAAGTCTGAACTTCTGGACGCTGCTGATTGCCCACATTACCTTCAATCTGCCCTATGTGATTTTGAATGTGATGCCCAAGCTGAAGCAGATGAATCCCGCCTTGCAGGATGCGGCAATGGACTTGGGTTGCACCCCGATACAATCCTTCTTCAAGGTTACCCTTCACGAGATTATGCCCGGCGTGATCTCCGGCACCATTATGGCCTTCACAATGAGTCTTGACGACTTTGTGATCAGCTACTTCGTCTCCGGCAATGGGTTCCTTACGCTGCCGGTGGAGATCTATTCCTACACCAAAAAGCCTATGCAGCCCCGGGTCTACGCGATGTTTACCCTGCTGTTTTTGCTGATCTTCGTGCTGATGGTTGCCATGAACCTGCTGCAGATTCGTTCCGACCGGAAAAAGGTCAGCAAGCAGGCAAAGTCTGTCAGCAAAGGCAAAAAAATCTTCCGCAGAGTCTGTGCAGGCGTGTGCGCCGCTGCGGTTCTGCTGGGTTGTGGCTGGCTGATTGTTTCTACCCGGCAGAATAAGATCACCCTGAATGTGATGAACTGGGGTCAGAACATTGCTGACGGCAGTGATGAAACAATGGATATCATCGCCGCCTTTGAGGAAGCGTATCCGGATATCGATGTGAACTATACCACCTACGATTCCAATGAATCCCTCTATGCCAAGCTGGCAGGCGGCGGTCTGACTGTGGATCTGATCATCCCTTCGGACTATATGATCGCCCGGCTGATTCAGGAAAATATGCTGAACCCCTTGAATTTCGACAACATCCCCAATTACCAGTATGTGCAGAAGGAATTCAAGGACACTGCCTACGACCCGGATAACAAATACTCCGTTCCCTACACTTGGGGTACGGTAGGTATTTTGTACAATTCCAAGTATGTGGACGAGGCGGATGTGACCGGTTGGGAGCTGCTGTGGAATGAGAAGTATGCAGGCAAGATCCTGCAGTTTGACAATTCCCGGGATGCCTTCGGTGTTGCCCAGTTCTTGACAGGTATCAGCATCAATACCACCGACGAG
Organism: Faecousia sp.; assembly: GCA_045646665.1. GTDB lineage: Bacteria > Bacillota > Clostridia > Oscillospirales > Oscillospiraceae > Faecousia. The sequence continues at coordinate 4,854 of JAZRLE010000031.1, forward strand.
GCGGAGCTGAAGAAGGCGGCAAACAAGCTGGCTGAGCAGAACCCGTTGGTGCGCCAGTATGTTATGGATCAGATCTATGGCATTATGGAGGGCGAAAATGCGTGGATCGCACCCTACTATGCCGGTGACTGTATGATGATGATGGATGCCAACCCCGACCTGCGGTTCTATCTGCCGGAGGAGCAGGGCTTCAATCTGTTCATCGATGCCATGTGCGTTCCCACCTGCAGCGAGAACCAGGAGGCTGCGGAGCTGTTCATCAACTTCCTGTGCGATCCGGAAATTTCCGGCGCCAATATGGACTATATTTGCTACGGCTCTCCCATTGAGGGCGCAAGGGAATATATGGGTGAATATCTGGCAGAAAGCGAAGTGATCTATCCCGACCAGTCCATTCTGGACAAGGGTGACAGCTATCTGTTCCTGCCTGCCGAGACCAATCGGCTGATGGATAATCTGTTCTTAGAGATCCGTATCTCCGGACAGCAAACGGAAGAAGAGGAGGAAGAAGCAACCTCTGTTCTGCCGGTGATCCTGACCCTGTCGGGTCTCGGCGCGGCGGCGATCTTCCTGTTCCTGCCGAAACGCAAACGAAAGTAAACAAAAAGGCCATCCCTTGCGGATGGCTTTTTTGCAAACAACTACGCAAAAGAGGTGGCAATATGCAAGAAGTGAAAAACACCGTGCCAGCGGAAAACCAAATGGTCAATGCTTCTGAGCTGAGCTTTTTGGGAGAGGCATCTGCGCCGTTGCGGGTGCTGGTGCTGGGAAACTCTATCACACGACACGGTCCCAATGCCGACATCGGCTGGAATCGGGATTGGGGTATGGCGGCAAGCGCCCCGGAAAAGGACTATGTCCATCTGCTGTATACCAAGCTCACCGAGGCGGGGTATGATGTGTATATGCGCGTTCGCCACAGCTCCTACTGGGAACAGCATTTCCGGGAGGCAGATTGCCTGTCCCATTATGCCTCTGAGCGGGATTTCGGAGCGGATGTGCTCGTCTACCGCCTGGGTGAAAATGTAGAGAGTAAAGATATACCCTATTACAAGTCCGCAGTGAAGGAACTGCTGACCTATTTGAACATCAAGCCGGGCAGGACAATTCTGACCTCCAGATTTTGGGGGCGTGAGGATATGGATGAACCGCTTCGGCAGATCGCCCGGGAACGGGGCGATATCTTTGTCAGCACCGCCTGCACCGACGACAGTATGATGGCCTTGGGACAGTTTGCTCACCAGGGTGTTTCGGTCCATCCCGGCGACAAGGGCATGGAAATGATTGCATCGAATATTTTTTCTGTTTTTCCCAAGGTGTAAAGGAGGATAACAAAATGGTAGATTTTTCTGTTTTCAAGCACCATTGGCCTGTGGGTTACACCCATGAGATCCCTGCATCCTCAGATTATCGGGTATTCGTAAACGGAACGGAGATTCCCGTCTATTCCTGTCGCATTTCTGCCTACCCCTTTAACAGCTTTTGGCCCGGTCATCAGCGGGATATCCGGCAGAGCACACCGGTTTCCTTTGTGAATCTGGTCACCGACGAGGCGGTGGAAATCGCCGTGGAACCGCTGACCAAAACTGCTTACCGGAAAATTATGCTCAAACCCTATGCCAAAAAGGTACAACCGGTGGTAAAAGACGGCAAAATTGTGTTCACCTTAAAGGAAAACGGTAGTTATGTGCTGGAGCAGGACGATTATTTTGGGCTTCTGTACATCTTTAACAACAAGCCCGTTCCCTGCGAGGATCCGGCCAAGGTCACCTATTATTTCGATAAGGGTATCCATTTTCCCGGTAAAATCACCTTGCGCTCCGGCGAGAGTGTGTATGTGGACAAGGATGCCTATGTCTACGGCTGTATCTATGCCGAGAACGCCGAGGATCTGCATATTTATGGCAACGGTATTTTCGATGACGGTACCGAGGAACGGGTCACCCGGCGTTGCTATGAACCCTTTACCAACGGCAATTTGAAGCTCTACGATTGCAAAAATGTCCGTGTTGAGGGCATCGGCTTTACCAATTCCGCCATCTGGTGCATCAATATCTTCCATTGCTTCGATGTGGTGATCGACGGAATCAATGTGTTCGGTCAGTGGCGGTATAACACCGACGGCATTGATGTGGTCAACAGCCAGCGGATCACCATTCGCAACTGCTTTGTCCACTCCTTTGACGACACTGTCTGCATTAAGGGTATCGACCGCTACAGTTATGAGAGCAATTGCGATATTCTGGTGGAAAACTGCGTTTTCTGGTGCGACTGGGGAAGAGTGATGGAACTGGGTTTTGAGTCGGAGTGCCGGGAGTACAAAAACATCACCTTCCGGAACTGTCATGTGCTCCGGGGCGGTAATGCGGTCTGCGACATTCAAAACGGCGACTGCGCTGAGATCCACCACATTACCTTTGAAAATATCTCTGTGGAAATGGAAAGCTTCTACACCAGAATCCAACTGCAGGAAAATGATAACGATGTCTATACCAAGCAGGATACCACAGAAACTACCAACATTTTGCTTTTCAACAACCCCCGCTTCCGGGAGGAATATGCCGGTCTGTTCCCCGGCGACCTCTCTCAAAAGGGACAGCCGCATTTTGCCGGCATCCACGATATTGTGATGCGGAATGTGGAAGTGTATTGCGATGAGACCTTGATGGAAAGAAATGGCACCAAGAATGTGCGTCTGGTGGTGGAAAATTATATCCCCACCACCCATTTTGGAAATCTTGTGGCTGAAAATATTTCCTGCAACGGCGTCCGGCTCACGGCAGAGGATATGTATGTGCAGACAAAGGGCATTGCAGAAGATGCCCTGACCATCCGATAAAAAATACCCCGGCAGGTGATCCTGCCGGGGATTTTGTTATTGCAGATGGGATTCGTTGATGAGGATGTGCACATCGTCCAGCTGTTTCTGGGAAACGGTGGTGGGTGCGTCCATCATAATATCCTGTGCATTCTTGTTCATGGGGAAGGTGATGACTTCCCGGATGGATTCCTCGCCGCACAGCAGCATCACGATCCGGTCAATGCCGGGGGCTGCGCCTGCGTGGGGAGGTGCGCCGTAGGTGAAGGCATTGTACATTGCCGGGAACTTTGCCTTCACATCCTCTTCGCCTAAGCCTACCATTTGGAAGGCCTTGACCATAATCTCGGGATCGTGGTTCCGGACAGCACCGGAGGCAGATTCATAGCCGTTGACAACCAGGTCATACTGGTCGGCATTGATGGCAAGGAGCTTTTCGGTGTTACCCTCAGCTGCCAAAAGTGCATCCATACCACCCTGGGGCATAGAGAAGGGATTGTGGCAGAATTCCAGCTCGCCGGACTCCTCGCCCATCTCGTACATGGGGAAGTCCACGATCCAGCACATTGCATACTGCTCTTCGTCGAAGTGACCGGGAATCCGTTTGCCCATCATGGTACGGATGACGCCGGCGGTCTTCTGGGCGGCGGTCTTCTTGCCGGCTGCCATACATACGAAGCTGCCGGGCTTCAGATTCAGCTTGGCGGTCAGCGCGTCGGTGTAATCGGTGAGGAACTTGGAAACGCCGCCGGTCAGCTGACCGTTCTCGTCTACCTTGATCCAGCAGGCCTTGTTGCCGGTCTGGACTTCCACATCGTTCAGCAGCTTATCGATCCACTTACGACCCTCGTTGAAGTCGTCCACGGCAACTGCCTTGACGGTGGCGTTCTGGAAGGGGCCAAACTCGCAGCCGGCAACCTCGGCGGTGATGTCCTGCACTTCCAGATCGATACGCAGGTCGGGCTTGTCAGAGCCGTAACGCTCCATTGCCTCGTTAAAGGGAATGTGACGGAAAGGAGCAGGGGAGACCCGCTCATACTTGCCGAACTTGCAGAACACAGGGCGCAGAACCTCTTCCAAGGTGGTCAGCACATCGTTCTGGGTGGCAAATGCCATTTCCATGTCCAGCTGATAGAACTCGCCGGGAGTACGGTCTGCCCGGGCATCCTCATCCCGGAAGCAGGGAGCGATCTGGAAATAGCGGTCAAAGCCGGAGGTCATCAGCAGCTGCTTGAACTGCTGGGGTGCCTGGGGCAGGGCATAGAACTTGCCGGGGTGATTCCGGGCAGGTACCAAATAGTCACGGGCGCCCTCGGGAGAAGAAGCGGTCAGAATGGGAGTGGTGATCTCCAAAAAGTTCTTCTCGGTCATCAGCTTGCGGATCTCAGCCACCACCTGGCAGCGCAGGATGATGTTGCTCTTGACAGCGGGGTTCCGCAGGTCCAAATACCGGTACTTCAGACGGACATTTTCGTCGGCATCCTTACTCTTGTTGATCTCGAAGGGCAGGGAGTTGTGAATACACTTGCCCAGCACCTTAATGGCGGTGGGAACCACTTCGATCTCGCCGGTGGCCTGCTTGGGGTTCTTGCTTTCACGCTCCCGGACAGTGCCGGTGACGGAGATGGTGGTCTCTTTGTTCAGACCCTTGATGGAGAGCATCATTTCTTCGGTCTCGATGACCACCTGGGTGGTGCCGTAGAAGTCGCGCAGCACTACAAAAGCAAAGTTGGCGCCCACTTCACGGACATTTTCCATCCAGCCGACCAGCGTGACGGCTTTTCCTGCATCGGCAAGCCGCAGCTCGCCACAGTTATGGGTTCTGGATTGCATCATATGGATAATCCCCTTATCGGTAAATTTGATTGATATATTTTCTCACAAAAGTATCGAAATGTCAATCATCTGTTGCATTTGTCCGATATTTGCCGCAACTGCGTCCGCATTTTTCACAAAATTAAATGCAGAAGGCTGTTTTTTATGTGAATACTATGAAAAGTTGATTTTTTTATTATTTTTTCATTGATTTTGCGGCAGTTTTGTCATACAATGGTTAACAAGTGCCGGGTGTGCCCGGAAAACACGAAACCGGGGGGATGGGAATGCTGAATATCGTGCTGGTCGAACCGGAGATCCCCCAGAATTGTGGTAACATCGCCCGCACCTGTGCGGCAACCGGCTGCAATCTCCATCTGATCCGTCCGCTGGGCTTTGACATTTCGGAAAAAGCGGTGAAGCGAGCAGGACTGGACTATTGGAATTTAGTGGATGTAAAAGATTATGTAAACCTTGAAGACTTTTTCGCCAAAAATGATGTGCGTCAGATGTGGTGTCTGTCCACCAAAGCGCCCCGGTGCTACACCGAGGCAAATTTTGAGGACGGGTGCTATCTTTTCTTCGGCAAAGAGACCAAGGGTCTTCCGGAGGATTTTCTGGAAGCGCACGCAGAAAGCTGTGTCCGTATCCCTATGCGGGAAGAGGCAAGAAGCCTTAACTTGAGCAATGCGGTGGCGATCACCGTGTTTGAAGCCCTGCGGCAGTTGGAGTTTCCCGGTCTGACGGATCACGGAAAGATGGCGACCAACCTGTAAAACTGTGTAGGGGCGTGCATTGCACGTCCACGGACGACCGATGGTCGCCCCTACATTGCAATTTATAAATTACCTTTTATGGAGGAATTACTATGAACTACAACAAGAAGTCTATCGAAGACATCGAAGTAGCCGGCAAGCGGGTTCTGTGCCGCTGCGACTTCAATGTGCCCACCAAGGACGGCAAGATCACTTCCGACAAGCGGATCGTGGCTGCTATGCCCACCATCGAGTATCTGGTAAACAAGGGCGCCAAGGTCATCCTCTGCTCCCATATGGGTAAGCCCAAGGGCGAGTGGAAGCCCGAGCTGAGCCTGAAGGTGGTTGCTGACCGCCTGAGCGAGCTGCTGGGTAAAGAGGTCATCATGGCTGCCGATGTGGCAGGCGACGATGCCAAGGCAAAGGCTGCTGCTTTGAAGGAAGGCGACGTGATGCTGCTGGAGAACACCCGGTACATCAAGGGCGAGACCAAGAACGATCCCGAGCTGAGTAAGGATCTGGCATCTATGGCTGATATCTTTGTCAATGACGCTTTCGGCACTGCCCACCGCGCTCACTCCTCCACCGCCGGCGTAGCAGACTACCTGCCTGCTGTTTCCGGTTATCTGGTGCAGAAGGAAGTTTCCATTATGGGTAAGGCTCTGGCCAATCCCGAGCGTCCCTTCGTCGCCATCCTGGGCGGCGCCAAGGTTTCCGACAAGCTGAATGTTATCAATAACCTGCTGGAAAAGGTCGATACTCTGATCATTGGTGGCGGTATGGCATATACCTTCCTGGCAGCACAGGGCTACACCGTTGGCAAGTCTTTGGTTGACAACGAGAAGCTGGACTACTGCAAGGAAATGATGGCCAAGGCTGAGGCTAAGGGCGTTAAGCTGCTGCTGCCTGTGGATACCGCTATCGCTGCTTCCTTCCCCAACCCCATCGATGCTGAGATCGCTGTTGACTATGTTGACTGCACCGCTATTCCCGCTGACCAGATGGGTCTGGACATCGGCCCCAAGGCTTGCGCAGAGTTCGCTGCTGCAGCCAAGGCTGCCAAGACCGTGGTTTGGAACGGACCTATGGGTGTGTTTGAGAACCCCACTCTGGCAAAGGGCACCATCGCTGTTGCACAGGCACTGGCTGATTCCGATGCTGTGACCATCGTTGGCGGCGGCGACTCCGCAGCAGCCTGCGAGCAGCTGGGCTTTGCCTCTCAGATTACCCACATCTCCACCGGTGGTGGCGCTTCCCTGGAATTCCTGGAAGGCTTGGAGCTTCCCGGTATTGCCTGCCTGCAGGACAAATAATTCACGCTGCTTTTAATCCTGTGGGGCCGATGCCCACATCGGTCCCACAGGAAACATACGCTTTGCCCCGTTTGGGTCGTTGTGGGCATCGACCCCTACATACAACGATTTTCATTTGAAATTACACATCGCATAGCGATGCATATATAAGGAGATAAGAAAATGAACAGAAAGTACCGTAAGACCGTCATTGCCGGTAACTGGAAAATGAACAAGACCCCCTCCCAGACCAAGGAGTTTATGAATGAGCTGAAAGCAATTATGCCCAAGGGTCGTTGGTGTGATGTGGCACTGTGCGTGCCTGCTGTGTGCATCCCTGCCGCTGTCCGCGCTGTCCGCGAGACCCGCATTGGCATCGGTGCCGAGGACTGCCACTTTGAGGCAAAGGGCGCTTTCACCGGCGAGCTGTCCACCGAGATGCTGGTGGATGCCGGCTGTAAGTATGTCATCATCGGCCACTCCGAGCGCCGTGAGATGTTCGGCGAGACCGACGCTACCGTCAATGCCAAGGTTCTGGCCGCTTTGGAAGCCGGTCTGACCCCCATCCTGTGCTGTGGCGAAACCCTGGAGCAGCGGGAAAACGGCGTTACCGATGAGCATATCGCTATGCAGATCAAGCTGGCGCTGAAGAATGTTTCCGAGGATAAGATCCGCAAGGTAGTCATCGCTTACGAGCCCATCTGGGCCATCGGTACCGGTCTGACCGCAACTCCCCAGCAGGCACAGGAAGTCTGCGAGGGTATCCGCGCTGTGGTGCGCAAGCTGTACTCTTCCAAGAATGCCCGCGCTATCTCCATTCTGTACGGCGGCAGCATGAACGAGAAGAACGCTTTCGAGCTGCTGGCTCAGCCCGACATCGACGGCGGTCTGATCGGCGGTGCTTCTCTGGTTCCCGAGAAGTTCGTCCAGATCATCGAAGCTGCAAATCAGCCTACTGTGTAATTTCCGAAAAGGGAGCAGCCTGCGCTGCTCCCTTTTGCTGATTGACAATGGACAATTGTCGATTTGCGGAGGTGTTTTATGAAAACATTATATTTACCTGCCGAGGGTGCGGAATCCCCTGTAGTTGCGGCAGAAATCATAAAAAACGGCGGTTTGGTGGCCATTCCCACCGAAACGGTCTATGGCTTGGGCGCGGACGGGTTGAATCCCGATGCGGTCGCCAAGATTTTCATCGCCAAGGGCAGACCCCAGGATAACCCTCTGATCCTGCACATTGCAGATGCGGCGGATATGGAAAAATTCTGCCACAGCATTCCGGAAACAGCCTATGCCTTGGCAGAAAAATTTTGGCCCGGTCCGCTGACCATGGTGCTGCCTGCCAAGCCGTGTGTCCCGAAATGCACCACCGCCGGTCTTCCTACGGTGGCGGTCCGCTGTCCCGACTGCGATGTGACCCGGCAGATTATCCGTCTTGCCGGTGTTCCCGTAGCGGCGCCCTCGGCCAATATTTCCGGCAAACCCTCCACCACCACCGCGCAGCATGTGCTCCACGACCACGACGGAAAGATCGATGCAGTGGTGGATGGTGGCGCTTGCAAGGTGGGTGTAGAATCCACCATCATCGATTTAAGTGACGGGCGTCCCCGTCTGCTGCGTCCCGGTGGTATCACACCGGAACAGCTAAAAGAAGTGTTGGGAGACCTGGTCATCGACAAGGCGGTTACCGGTTCTGTTGCCAACGATGCCGTGGTGAAAGCGCCGGGTATGAAGTACCGGCACTATGCCCCGGAATGTTCGGTCGTCGTTGTGGACGGTTCTACAGCGGCGGCTGCCCGGTATATTCAGGCGCACTTCAAGCCCGGAAACCGGGTGCTTTGCTTTGAGGAAGAAGTGAATACATTTGCCCCCTTTGCCCCCCTTGCCTATGGTCGGCAGGCGGACGCGGACTCCCTGCTTGCAGGGCTCTTTGCGGCGCTGCGGGAGTTGGATGACCCTGCCATCGGCACGGTCTTTGCCCGTTGCCCCGGCGGCGACGGCAAAGCCCTGGCGGTGCAGAACCGACTGATGAAGGCGGCAGGCTTCCACAAGGTGGATGCGGAAATCAAGGCGGTGGTACTGGGTATTACCGGCGGTACCGGTTGCGGAAAGACCACATTGCTGAAAGCCTTTGAGAAGACAGGCGGTGTGGTGATGGATTGCGATGCCGTCTACCACGAATTGCTGCAACAGGATACATCTGTGTTGGCTGCTATTGAAACTCGTTTTCCCGGCTGCGTTGAGCAGGGGAGGCTGAATCGCAAAAAGCTGGCGGGCATTGTATTTGCCGATGAGAAAGCGCTGAAGGACTTAAATGCCATCACCCACAGCGCAGTGAAAAAAGAAGTGCTGCGGCGGCTGTACGATGCCCCCCAGGGTGTGCCCGTTGCCATTGATGCCATCGAACTCTTTGACGGTGGTTTGGGTGAAATCTGCAATGTGACGGTGGCGGTCACCGCGCCGGAATCGGACCGGATCGCCCGGCTGACCGCCCGTGACGGCATCACGGAGGCGCAGGCAATTGCCCGGATCCGCGCCCAAAAACCGGAAAGTTATTTTCGTGAAAAATGCGATTATGTTCTGGAAAACACCGGCGACAAAGACACTTTTTACGAAAAATGCCTTGTCTTTTTCCGCCACACGGGTATAATGAAAATATAAACTTAAAAAAGGAGAACTCCTATGGAAGAACTGAAAAATTTGTTGAATAAGCCTGAAAACGGCTATGCCACTCTCACCGAGGAGCAGAGAGCCGATATGGAAGGCTATTGCAAGCGTTATGCTGCATTTATGGATGCCTGTAAGACCGAGCGGGAGGCAACTGCCTGGGCGATTTTCGCTGCTATGTCCAACGGTTTTAAGCCCCTTGTGTCCGGTATGACTCTGAACCCCGGCGACAAGGTGTTCTACAATAACCGCAACAAGAGCATCATTTTGGCTGTTATCGGCAGCGAAAGTCTTGCAAAGGGCGCCAATATCTGCGCTGCCCATGTGGATTCCCCCCGTCTGGATGTCAAGCCCAATCCTCTGTATGAGGATGCAGAGATCGCCTATTTCAAGACCCATTACTACGGCGGTGTGAAGAAGTACCAGTGGGCAACCATTCCTCTGGCGATCCACGGTGTTGTGTACCGCAAAGACGGCAATGTAATCACCGTGACCATCGGTGAGGATGATACCGATCCGGTGCTGTATGTTTCTGACCTGCTGCCCCATTTGGCAGCCGATCAGATGCAAAAGCCTGCCGCCAAGGCGCTGGAAGGCGAGCAGATGAATGTGATCCTGGGCTCTGAGCCGCTGGCAGGAGAAGAGGGCGATGCTGTGAAGCTGCATATGTTGAAGCTGCTTCACGAAAAGTACGGTATCACCGAGGCGGACTTCCTGTCTGCCGAGCTGACCGTGGTACCTGCCGGCAAGTGCCGGGAAGTGGGTCTGGACAGAAGCCTTTTGGGCGCTTACGGTCACGATGACCGGGTCTGCGCCTACGCAGAGATGGAGCCGTTGTTCCATATGGGTACTCCCAGACACACCGCTGTCTGCATTTTGGCGGACAAAGAGGAGATTGGCTCTGTGGGTGTCACCGGTATGAAGAGCGAAGCCTTTGAATACTTTATGGAAACCCTGTGCGACACGCAGAATGTGAAGCTCAGAGAGTGCCTTGCCCACTCTTTCTGCCTGTCTGCCGATGTGTGCAATGCCTTTGATCCTAACTTCCCGGAGGTCTCCGACCGCCGGAACAACGGCAAGCTCAATTACGGTATTGCCATCTGCAAGTACACCGGTTCCCGGGGTAAGAGTGGCGCTTCCGATGCATCTGCCGAGGCGATGGGTCATGTCCGCAGCACACTGGACAATGCCGGTGTTCTGTGGCAGATCGCAACGCTGGGCAAGGTGGATCAGGGTGGCGGCGGTACGGTGGCTGCCTATATGGCAAACCGGAACATCGTCACCGTGGATGCCGGTGTGCCTGTGATCTCTATGCACGCACCCATTGAACTGGTCAGTAAGCTGGATTGCTATATGACTATGCTGGCCTGCAAGGCCATCTATCTGGCATAACCGTTTATCAAAAAAGGCGTGCCGGTTCGGCGCGCCTTTTCATTTTTGAGGTGTGTTATGGGTGGAATATTATTGAAAGCCGCTTCTTTTGTCGCCATCATTGCGTTGGGGTATCTGCTCAAACGCATCGGCTTTTTCGGGGCGGAGGATTATAAAATCCCCTTGAAGCTGGTGATGAATGTCACCATGCCCTGCGCGGCGGTTGTGAGTTTTGCCACCAATCCGCCGGCGCTTTCCCTGCTGTTGGCGGTGATACTGGGTTTCGGATTAAATTGCGTGATGCTGGCAATCGCCTGTTTTGCCAGTAAGCGCACCCAGAGGAATGTCCGCTCCGTTTGGCTTAACTGCGTACCCGGCTTTAACATCGGAGCCTTTGCGATGCCCTTTATCCAAAGCTTTTTGGGACCGGCCGGACTGGTGGGCACCTGCCTGTTTGACACCGGCAGCGCCCTAATGTGCAACGGCACGACCTATGCGATTTCCCTGAACATTTTGGACGGCACCAAGGGATTGAAGCTGAAGCAACTGGGCAATACCCTGTTACATTCTGTACCCTTTTTAACTTACTTTTTCCTGCTGATCATTACACTGATCGGCTTGCCCATACCCGATACGGTGGTGAAGCTGGTCACCCCCGCCGCCAATGCCAATGCCTTTTTGGCAATGATGATGGTGGGTATGATGTTTGATCTGCACATTGAAAAGGCCCTTGTGCGGCAGATTGGAAAGATTCTGCTTCTGCGGTATGCCATCAGCGCAGCGGCGGCTGCGGTGTTTTACTTCTGCCTGCCTCTGCCGGCAGAGATCCGGCAGGCGCTGTGCATTGCGGTCTTTGCCCCGGCGAGCATTACATCCACCGGCTTTGCCGTCAAGGCAGGTGGCGATCCTGCGGTGGCAGCAGGTGTGAATTCTCTTTCTATTTTGATTTGTATCGTCTGCACACTGACCCTTTTGACGGTATTCGGCGCGGTGTAGCTTTACATTTAGCCGAAAAAATGCTATACTATCCCCATCTGCAAAAGAAAGGAGCGTGCCCATGAACCGCTATTTACAGCAGCTGAAGGATTCCGTTCGCAAAGGCGACTGGGTATTGCTGCTGCTTTGCGCCATTACCACTGTTTTTGGTATACTGGTCATCGCCAGTGCCACCAATTATTTGGATACCTTCCGTTACATCGGAATGCAGATCGCAGGCGCGGTTATCGGCATTTTGCTGTATGCGGTGGTCTCCGCCATTGATGTGGAATTTATTATGGAACGGCGGCTGTTCCTTGTAATCTTCAACATTTTCTTCCTTGCGTTGCTGATCCCCTTCGGCGAGACCATCGGCGGCAACCGCAGCTGGGTCAATCTGCCGTTTTTGCCCTTTAACATTCAGGTGGCAGAGGTCTGTAAGATCACATTTATCCTCATCATCGCATCGGTTATGACCTCCTATAAGGAGCGGATCTCCTCGCCCAAGGCGGTCTTCCATATGTGTGTGCACTTGGGCATTCTGTTTGTGCTGAACCAGTTCCTCTCCGGTGATATGGGCGTTTCTCTGATCTTTATTTTCATCTTCGTGGTGATGATCTACACCGGCGGTGTCAGCTATCTTTGGTTTTTGGGCGGCATCGCGCTGATTGCCGTGGCATTCCCCATTCTTTGGTCTATGCTGGACGAGTATCAGCAGCTGCGTATTCAGGTGATTTTTGACCCGTCTTTGGATGCGTCGGGTACCGGTGTCCGGTGGCAGAGTACCTTGAGTCTGCGCTCCCTTACCGGTGGCGGTATGACAGGGCAGGGTCTGTTCAACGGTCACAGAACCCAAAATATGCCCCTGCAAGGTCAGCATACGGACTTCATTTTCGCCGTGATCGGCGAGGAATTGGGCTTTGTCGGCTGTGTGGCGGTACTGCTGCTCATCGGTCTGATCATCGCCCGGTGCATCTGGGTGGGTGTCCGCAGCCAGGACTATACCCGGCGGCTGCTGTGTTTCGGTGCGGCAGCGGCGCTGATCTTCCAGACCCTGATCAATGTGGGTATGTGTACCGGTGTGGGTCCTGTGATTGGTCTGACACTGCCCTTCGTCAGCTACGGCGCTACCTCTGTTGTGTCGCTGTATGCAATGCTTGGGTTGGTGTCCGGTGTGTATGCCCGACCCGCCCCCACCTCTCACGAACTGTATATTCGCCCCCCAATGTATTAAAAGGAGAATGATTATGAAAGCATTTATGGATAAAGACTTTCTTCTGGAAACAGAAACTGCCAAGCATCTGTTCCACGATTATGCCGAAAAGCTCCCTTTGGTGGACTACCACTGCCATTTGAATCCCCGTGAAATTTACGAGGATCGGCGGTTTGCCAATATGACTGAGCTGTGGCTGGGCGGCGAGAATCCCGACGGCAGCTTTGCCGGTGACCACTATAAGTGGCGGGTGATGCGCTCCAATGGCGTGGAGGAGTGCTATATCACCGGCAACAAGCCTCCCTATGAGCGGTTTTTGAAGTTTGTCGAGGCATTGGAAATGACCATCGGCAACCCGATGTACCACTGGTGCCATCTGGAGCTGCAGCAGTTTTTCGGTGTCACCGAACCACTGACAACAGAAAGCGCGCCCCGGATTTGGGAGATCTGCAATGACAAGCTGCAAAACGATCCGGACTTCTCTGCCCGGGGTCTTATTAAAAAGGCAAATGTTGCCTTCATCGGCACTACCGATGACCCCATCGACGATCTGCAGTGGCACGAGAAAATCGCCGCAGACCCCACCGTTTCCGTGGTGGTTGGACCTTCTTACCGCCCGGACAAGGCGGTGAATATCCACAAAGCAGGCTGGAAGGAATATCTTGCGCAGCTTGCCGCGTCTGTAGGTAAGCAGAGCCTGCCGACTATGCGTGATGTGCTCTCTGCGCTGACCGAGCGTTTGGAATACTTCCACGCACGGGGCTGTAAGGCCAGCGACCACGGTCTTGACTATGTACCCTATCAGGATTACACCGTAGAGCAGGCGGATGCCGTCTATCAGAAAGCACTGCGGGGTGAAGCACTGACTACCCCGGAAATCGAGGGCTTCCAAACAGTAATTCTGCTTCATCTGGGCAAGGCATATGCCCGGCTGAATATTGCAATGCAGCTGCACTACTCCTGCCTGCGCAACAACAATCAGCGCATTTTCAAGCTGCAAGGACCGGACACCGGTGTGGATGCCATCGCCCAGAATACCTGTGGCGGCAATATCTCCAAGCTGCTGTCTGCACTGGATGAGGCAGGCGCCTGCCCCAAGACCATTCTGTATTCGCTGAATCCTGCGGACAATGCCCAGCTGGGTACCCTTATCGGCTGCTTCCAGGACTCCACCGTTCCCGGCAAGATCCAGCACGGCTCTGCCTGGTGGTTCAATGATAACAAGGTGGGCATGACCGATCAGATGATCTCCCTTGGCAATCTGGGTCTTCTTGGCAACTTCGTGGGTATGCTCACCGACTCCCGTTCTTTCCTCAGCTATGCCCGGCACAATTATTTCCGCAGGATTTTGTGCAATCTGGTAGGCAACTGGGTGGAAAACGGTGAATATCCCAACATCGAATCTTCTCTTAAAAAGATCATCGAAGGCATCAGTTATCGCAACGCCGTCCGGTATTTTGATCTGTAAAAACATAATGCTCCCCGGTAAGTTTACCGGGGAGCATTTTTAGCTTTAATCCCGCATCAGAAAATCTTCCGCAATCTGGGCATAGAGGGCTGTGCCGTATATCAGCGCCTCCGGATCCAGTTCAAAACGGGAGTTGTGGAGGGGGTAAACCTCTGCTGCTCCCGGTTTGCTCACACCGAAGCGGTAATAACAGCCGGCTTTGACCATACGCTCTGCGCCGCCGTCACGCTCCTCGTTGGGCTGGAACAGCAGTTTTAGGTTGCCACACATTTCGTCTTTGTGATTGGAAAACCATTTGGCAACACCCAAAAGCAGAGTGGTGTGCAGATCGTGTCCGCAGGCGTGCATCACACCGGGAACCTGGGACTTATAGGGCAAATCTGTTTCTTCCTGAATGGGAAGGGCATCCATATCTCCTCGGAATGCAACGGTCTTTCCGGGCTTTCCGCCATAGATCGTCGCACCACACCGGTATCGGCAATGGGCTGACCTGTGATACCCATCTTTTTCAGCTCCGCCAGTACCAGCGCCTGGGTCTTATATTCCTGTTTGCCCAGCTCCGGGTTGCGATGCAGCTGGAAGAAAATCTCCTTCAGCCAAGGGAACATCGCTCTCGCTTCTTGCAAAACTTTGTTGTCCATAAAACCCTCCTAAGTTTTTATACGGGCGGCAAGGCTGTCCATCACTTCCGGGATTATTACCGAAAGAAAGACAACACGCCATAAGACACAACTGCCTTATGGCGTGGATTTTTTACAGTTCTTCCATATACACAACACCGGGGATTTCCTGGATCAAGTCCAGAACATCTCCGTGGGCGCTGCGCTTTTTGGTTTTCAGGGTGGCGATGTATGCCCGGTTGCTACCGGATTCCTCGTCCTGCTCCCGCTGGACATTGGAGATATCGATATTCTGCGCCCGAACGGTGCGCAGGAAATCACCCAGGGAAACCTCTTTGGACAGTTCCAGATAGATCTCCATCTGCTTGCTCTTGCGGTGCATATTGTTGTCCATCCGCTGCAGCAGAGTGATGACGAAGAAGACCGCAAGACCACCGACCAGCGCTGCTTCATAAAAGCCGATTCCCAAGGCAAGTCCTACACCTGCCGAGGTCCAAAGACCTGCCGCGGTGGTCAGACCCTTGATCTGATTCCGACGGGTGACGATGATGGTGCCGGCACCTAAAAAACCGATACCGCTGACCACCTGCGCGCCCATACGCACAGGATCGCCGGTGCCGAAGACCTGATAGATGTACTGGTTGGTTAACATAACAAGGCAGGCGCCTACACACACCAGCATATAAGTACGCATACCGGCGGGGCGGTGCTTCATACCTCGCTCCAGACCCAGCAGTCCGCCGATCAAAATAGCGGCAAAGATCCGCAGTGCCACTGCGTAATATGTTACTTCCCGTATGCCTTCCATACTTTCACCTCATACTATTTCTATGTTTCCCCGAGGGGTTTCATTCCACTGCGATGGCTTCAATTTCACACAGCACACCCTTGGGAAGGTTTTTGACCGCCACGCAGCTGCGAGCCGGTTTGGAGACAAAATACTGGGCATACACCCCGTTAAACTCTGCAAAATCTCCCATATCCGCCAAAAAGCAGGTAGTTTTGACGACTTTGGAAAAGTCCACCCCGGCGGCCTCCAAAATGGCGCCGATGTTTTGGCAGCTTTGGTGGGCCTGGGCAACGATGCCTGCGGGGATGTCTCCGGTTTTGGGATCCACGGGAATCTGCCCGGAGGTAAAGACCAGACCGTTTACCCGATACCCCTGACTGTAAGGTCCGATTGCCCCGGGGGCATTGGCGGTTTCAATAGGTTTCATTGTGTTTCCTCCTGTGTCAATTGCTGTTCCCGGCTTTGGCAGGTAAACAGAATCACCTGCTTTTGTCCGGCGGTTTCCCGGAGAATCTCCAGTGCGGTACGCAGACGGTCATCGTCAAAGCGCACCAGCGCATCATCCAGTACCAAGGGGGCATCCGGTGTCAGCGCCTCCGCCACTGCCATACGCAGGGCAAGATACAGCTGATCCACTGTGCCGTCGCTGCGCCAAAGGGTGCTGTGGGTGTTGATCTCTTCGGCAGTTGCGGTTTCCAAAGAGAAATCCTGTCCCATCGTTACATGCTGATACCGCCCGCCGGTCATACGACCGAACAGTTCCTGCGCCCGTTTGGCAATCTGGGGGGCAAACCGCCGTTGCAGCTCTTGGGTTGCCTGCACCAGTGCTTCCTGCGCCCGGGTCAGCGCTCGGTAGTAAAGCTCCAGCTTTTCAATCCGGGATTGCAGCTGCGTCCGTTGGGTCAGCAGATGCTCTTCCTGCCCCAATGTGTCCATCTGTCCCTGGAATTGACCCAGCCGCTGATGGAGCAGTTGTTTCTGCACTGCGCCCTCGGACAGTAATCGTTCCGTTTCCGGCAGGGAAATGTGGAGGGTGTCCTCAAATTGGGGCGGCGCTACCTGTTTGCCGGCGCCGGACAGGGCAAGCAGCACATCTTCTGCCTGCTGCAGCTTTTTCTGCTGCTCCTGCAAGCGATGGTAAGCTGACAGGCTTTGCCGGCACTGCTCCTCGAACCGGGCAAGGCTTTCGCCGCCGGTAAGGCTGTCCACTGCGGCGGTGTTGTCCGCCAACTGTCTGTTGATGTCCGCCAGTTCCTGCTGACGGGCATTGATTTTTGCACTGTAATCCAGTTGCACGGCGGCATATTCCGCCGCGGCGGCTTCCCAGCGGTCGGGAGAAATTCCCCGATAACGGTCGCACAGCTCTGCAATTTGTTTTTTCAGTTTCTTTTGTTTTCCGATGCCTGCAAAGATAGCAAAAATACCAGCCAACATTACCAATGCGCCGGCAACGGGGGATAGTAGCAGCAAAAGCAAAATGCCGATTACAAGAAGTCCGCCGCCGATGATATACGGCACCGGCTTTTTCAAATCGTTATGCAGCTGCTGCAGCACTTTCCGGTCAAGGGACGCATCGGCTGCCACCGTATTGGGGTCTTTTCCACGGAATACATCGGATGCAACGGGTTCTGCCGGCAACGGCGGCAAAAGCTGTGCTTTTGTGTGCAGAGTATCTCTGGTTTCCCGCAGCTGCTGTGCAGCAGCGATATTTTGAAGAAGGGTGTCCTGCGGGGGCAATTCCCGGCAAATATCCTGCGCCAGCTGCAAACTCTGAGCAGCGGCATCCCGGCTGATCTGTGCGGCAGCCAATTTTTGGGCATATTGCAGCTGCGACTGATATTCCAGCGCCTGCTTGTGATTTTCCAGCAGCGCTGTCTGTTTTTGCAGCTGTTCCTGCTGGGCGGACACATTGGAAATCTGCGCCTTGAGGGTTTGCAGCTGTTGCAGTTTGCCGTCCAGTTCACTGCGCTGATTCTCCAGTTCCGGGAGTCTGCCCTTTTTGTTGAAGCGGCAGGCATTTTTCAGGTCTTTTAATTTTTGTGCCAAATCGTCGGATGCGCCGCTTTCATCGCCGGTGGTTACCAATTCATTCAGCCGGCGGCGGAGAGATTCATCCTCGGTGACGGGCATTTCCGACAACTTCAGAAAGCCTGCCCGGGCGAAAACGCTCCGTTCCACTCCCAACAGCACCTGTCCGGGGGCGGCAATTTCCAGTTCCGGTACAGCAATGCCGGTATGGGTCTCAAAGGCTTTCACTTCGCCCAGGGGAATGCGCCCTTTGTTCTGCCGCTGCAGGGTGATTTCCCGGCCGTTCCAAAGAATGTCCATACTGCCGGACATAGGCTCGCCCGTCCAGGGGGCATAATGCTCCTTGTCCGCTAAAAAACCGGTCTTGGTGCGGGAGCCCGTGTCGATGCCGTAGAGCATCGCCATCAAAAAGGCGCACCATGTACTTTTGCCCCATTCGTTGGGTGCATGGATGATATTGAAGTCCGGCTCCAAGGGTAGGGTCTGCCGGCGCAGCTTGCCAAAGGTGGCGGTCATAGAAAGAATTTTCACGGCAAGACCACCTCCTGTCCCTCCAAAAGCTGACGGGAAAGGGTCGCAGCCAGCAAAATCTCCTCTTTTTCTGTCTCGTCTACAGTATCCAATGCCTGCCGCAGCAGACCGAAGTACACACCTTCAAAGCTGTCCTGCCCCAAGCTGCCCCAGATATCCACCGGACGGGTGGTCTTATCCCGGAGCAAAAGGTTAGGGAAGTGGGCATATTCTGCCTGCAATGCTCCAAGATCCGGTGCTTCGCAGCTGCCCACAAGGGTGATGCGGTAGTAGTTTTCGTTGCCGATCGGGGGCAGAACACTGCTTAACGCAGCAGGCTCTGCCTGCAGGTCATAGAATCGGGGGGTGTCCAGCAAGCGGAATTTCAGCTCCCGGGTGTCAAGGTCTAGAATGTACACACCCTTTTCGCCCTGCTCGTCATACCCCTTGCCCATAGGACAACCGGGCCAGGCACACAGGGTCTTGCCGGCGGTGAAGCTGTCTGCCTTGTGGATGTGTCCCAATGCCAGATAATCCAAATTGGATTGCAGAACCTGCTGCTTTGTAATAGGGTTGTAGGGGGAGGTGACTTGGGTGGGGTCACCGTGGAAAATGCCGATGGCATATTTTTCGCTGCAATCTGCCCGGAAACCTTCCAAAAGCGCCGGGCAATCCATACTCTCAAAGCCGGCGCCGTACACCCGCATATCCAATTCCGGCACTGCCACCGATGTAATGCCGGCGGATTTGAAAATATGCACATTCTCCGGCCACAGCTCCTTCAGCCAAGGACTGTCTGCGCCGGTAAAATCGTGGTTGCCGGGGGTGATGAACACCGGTACCGCCATCGCCTTGAGCACATCGTAGAGCGCTTGATAGCTATAGGGGGTATAGGCGCCGTCAAACAGGTCGCCGGCGAGCAGCACCAGATCGCAGTTTTCCTCCCGGCAGATCTCAAAGATTTGCCCGGGGATCGCGGACAGTGCCTGACGCAGAGCCTCACCGTGTCCCTGCAGCGGGGCATCCAGATGCCAATCAGCCGTGTGTAGGATCTTCATCGCAAATATCCACCCTTTCCACCTGCCGGCACAGACCGGTCAGGCTGTCTATGGTAAACAGCACCGCTTCCATTTTGGTCGGACCCTCCGCCCAGCGGTACCGCTCCGGCAGGTCGCCCATAAATTTGGCGATGGAAAGCTCCGGACGAATACCCAAAACCGAATGTTTCGGTCCGGTCATACCCAGATCGGTCACATAGCCGGTACCCTTGGGCAGCACCTGGGCATCGGCGGTGGGCACATGGGTGTGGGTTCCCCACAGCGCACTGATGCGACCGTCCAGCATATAGCCCATAGCCAGCTTTTCGGAAGTCGCTTCTGCGTGCAGTTCTACAAAAATCAGCTTGGTGGGGAGTTTTTTCAGCAGTTTTTCCACCTGCAAAAAGGGGTTGTCCGGGGTGTAGTCCATATTCACCCGACCCTGCAGGTCAATGACCGCTACCGGACCGCAGTTGGATTCATAAATACCGTAACCTCTGCCGGGGGTCTGGGGGGCATAATTGTAAGGACGCAGGATCCGGGCGCTGTCGTCCATATAGGGGACGATTTCTCGCTTGCTGAAGGTGTGGTTACCCATGGTGATCACATCCGCGCCGGCGTCCAGAATATCCTCCGCCTGTTGGGGGGTAATGCCCACCACACTGGCATTTTCTCCGTTGACCACGACGAAATCCGCCCCAGTCTTCTTTTTGAGCCACCGCAGACTGCGGCGCACCCGCTCCATACCGGGTCCGCCTACCACATCGCCCACGGCCAGTACCTTGAAATCCATACGCTGCCCCCTGCATTTTAATATTTTAATAGTATACACCAAAAAAAGTTTCGGTGCAAGAGTTGTCTGCGGATTTTTCTGCAGGCATACCGGCAAGACTATGAAAATCAAAAAACCATTTGTTGACATTGAGCCTTTTTTGGGTTATAAATAATATGATAGGCAAACTATAACTTTTTTGGAGGAAACTATCATGCAAGGAAATCGCAAAGCCACAAGAATTGCAGCTTTGATCCTGATTGTGGTCATGGTTGCAGCTCTGTTCCCCATGAGCCTTACCGCTAAGGCAGAAACGGTTGATATTGAACCGTTTTACTTAGTGAACTGGAGCGGAATGGATGAATCCAAGTTTGGTCATGTGTACTATATGCCGTGGACATGGACAAACGGAAATCTCATTAACCAACAATCAACATCCGTTTCAGTCAATGTGTACACGACAGCGGGCAGCAGCGCTAATATCAAAACCGCTGCCAAGCTGCTCTATGATGAGCTGTCCCAGCATCCGGAAGGCGCTCGGTATATCAACCTGATCGCTATGCAGACAATCCTGATTAAGGGTGCAGAGGATATCGTTGATATGGAGCACGGTGTCATGCTGGCCAGCAACTGGCTGGATGAACTGCTGACAGAGTATAAGGCTCTGGGCGGTGAGCTGGACGGTGCAGCACTCGACCTGGAGTACATTGATACCTCTACATATTATCTGAACGAAAACCATTATGCAAAGGGCGAAACAGATATCTACAAGAGGATTGCGGAGAATGAACTCTACCAGACGGTCCTTCGTCCCAAGCTGGTGGAGCAGGGCTTTGTGTTCTACGAGAATCCCGACCCCGCCACCTATCCCGAGCGCAGTGAGCTGTGGGCGCTGTATCCCAATTCCGGTTCTGCTTACAGCATCTCCCGCACCATTTGGAGTCAGGTGATAGAAGCGTATAAGGTGGATTGCTTGAATCGATCCGCCCTTGAGCCGCTGCGCAAGCATTACCCCAATGCCATTGTGTCCGACTATACCACCCGCGATACTTATTCCTGGTATAAGGAAATGAGTCATACCGGTAGCCAGTCGGGTCAAAACAGCATCAAAGCCGGCAATGCCTCCAACGCGAATGCCTATGACTATGTGACCGGCTACCTGTTCTATGGCTACGGCAGTGAATCCAACAGAACCACCCGTACCAAGTATCAGAAGCCTGCCAGCCATAATGAGGCAGTGTTCCCCGATGCGCCCTTCAGCAGAACCAACTGGGAGGTCAATACCTTCAAGATCATGCGCGCATCCACACCGGAAGAAGACCATGTCAATGCATGGATCACCGGTTTTAACTATGGTTCTTACGGCCCCGGCTATTCCAGAACACCCTACTATGCCGAATTGCTTTACCACATCGGTCTGACCAATCCGGAGCCCTTCATCGGTTACATTCTCCAGAATGAAGTGGAAGCCAAGGGCGCCAGCGACCCCGAAACACTCGGTAATTACAATTACAACCTGCAGGTCGTGGACGATGTTTTGGTGGAGCTGACCCGCGTGGCGGGCGCGGCTGACCGGAAAGCCATCGTAACACCTACTACCTGGAATGAAGGCTTCTTCGTCTCCGGTATGTATGCCGGTGGTCGGAATATCTGGAGAATTACCCCGGATACCAGCAAGGTCTCCAAGGAAGATTTCCTGGTGGATGGCAAGAAGGCTCCTACCTTCACTGCCAACGGCGTGACCGTGACCTTCCCCCAGGGTCGTATCATTGAAGATAACGAGGTCACCCATGTGGGCACCTGCGGTTACTGGGTAGAGACCCCTGCGGATGTTACCCCTGTGGTCACCAGCACCGCTGACCGCTACAAGAACAATCCCTCCTTCGGCGAGGATTTCGATGGCTATGCCACCGGCGCATTCACTGCTGAGTCCGTCAAGCCCGACACCTATTGGACCATCTCCGGCTCTGCCAATATCCAGGGCGCTGACGACAAGGCACTGGCTCTGTCCGGCAGCACTACCATCAAAAACACCAAGGTGCCTAACCAGATCACTGCCGGTGACTATTATGCCAAGCAGCAGGCCTGGGAGGTTACCTTCACCTTGCCTGCATCCGGCAACTACGGAACCGTGAATTTGCTTCGCGGTGCGTCCAATGACGGTATCCAGGTCAAAAACAACAAGCTTTATTATTACGAATATAAGCAGCTTTACGGTTCTTACTATTATAGCTCTACCACCCAGCTGTCAGGGGTTTCGCTGACCAACGGCGGCACCTATACTGTCAGACGGGAACTGGACCTGCGCACAGACGGCGCTTATACCAGCAGTTATTATGTTTACGATGCCTCCGGCAAACTGTTGGGCAGCGCAACCGGTAAGCGGATTCAGAATCTTACCCTGCCGATTACAGAGATCTCCTTTACCACCAGCAGCACCACCAATGCGGTGTTGATCGATGATTACAAGCTGTATCCTCTGGGTGTAACCACCTCTTTGGATATTTACGATGCTCAGTACGGCCGTAAGATCAGCGATGCCGCTGCTGCAAATACCAAAGACACCGCATACCGTCTGTCCTGGATGAATGCATCCAGTGAATACAAGACAGCCCGTATTTACAACAGCGTGACCGGCGAGACCATCAAGACTGTTCCGATGGCTCCGGGCATGGACGGTGTTGTCACAGACATTGTGCCTGCATCTGCCGGCGCACCTGTCACCATCGCTGTGGAGCAGCTGAGCGCTTCCGCTCCGACGACTCCGGACTACGAAAGTGGCAATTTTGAATGGCCCACTATGGCAGACAATCTGGGAATTGTCTGTATGGTCGGCAATAAGGGCTACACCAGCTTCAATGAGGCGGTTGCCGCTGCTCAGACGGGTCAGACCGTCATTCTGCTGGAGGATGTGCAGGTTACCGCTCCTGTTGTGGTAAGCAAAAATATCAACATTCAGCACAACGGCAAGACCATCACCCTCAGCAACAGCTTCTCCGGGGACTATGTTTTCGGTGTTGCTGACGGCGGTGTGCTGACCTGGAGCGAGGGTCTGACCCTTGATACAGGTAGCAAGACGGCATTTTATGTCACCGGCGGCACGCTGAATCTTGCTGACAGCACTGTTACTACCACCGGTACTGCTATTTTGGTGGAGCAGGATATCGCCAAGACACCGATATCTGTGAATGTCGCCGAAAGCACACTGACCGGTACAAAGGTCTTTAAGCAGATCGGTTCTGCCGCGGCTGCGGACAGAAACATCTTTGCAATTGTTACCGATACTGTGGTCAACGGCGCAGTGGAAACCGATGCAGCATACCCGGTGAAGTGGGATGATGCCAACAGCTTCCACCTGCACTGGGAGACTGCAATAGATCCGTATGTCAAGCAGACCTGTGTGGATACCGGTATAACCGAGGGCGAGCACTACATCTGCTGCGGTGAAATCATCGTAGCACAGACCGTGATTCCTGCTGACTATCCTGATCGGGGTCATAACTGGCCGGCTGCAACCTGTACTGCAAACATCACCTGTACAGACTGCGGCGCTGTTCAGGAAGGCACCTATGGCAAGCCCAACCACTCGTGGGAGGCTGCGACCTGTACTGCACCCAAGACCTGTACCTATTGTTATGTGCAAGAGGGCGAGGCACTGGGTCACGCATGGCAGGAGGGTGCTTGTACAGAATGTGATGCCACAATTTCCGGCAAGCCTTCTATCCGCTTCAATTATGTGGTTCCCGGTACCTCCACCTACAGAGTGATACAGCCCGGCGGCACAACGATTTACTGGAAGGCCGGCAACCACACCGCATCCGAGCCCAATACCTACTGGATGAAGGATAGCAATGCTTCTGATTGGAATGTCAAGCTGGAGTATCCCGCTGACGGCATTCCTACCATGACCTTAAAGAATGCCACCATCAAAGAAGAACGCACGATCTGCTTCGTAGGCAGCGGTCCCGAAGCCGGTGACTCTGCCTTCAATGGCGATGTGAAGATCATCCTGGAGGGCGAGAACTATATCTCCTGCGATAATCCTTACAACTCCGACCTGTACTTCAATATCACCGGTAACGCGATCATTGAAGGTCCCGGCAGTCTGCATGTTGAGCACAGCCTCAACAGCTCCGATGGCGGTATGATCCAGAGCACAGGCGGTTTGATTTTGGATCATGCCAATATCGAGCTGGATATGCCTGCCAAGTATGCCTGTTCTACTAACGGCATTTTGACCATGGACGGCGATGTCGTCATCAAGGGCGGCAGCCTAGACATCGTGGGTTATAACCCCTACAACACCGGCGACACACCTGCGACAGGCGCATGGTCTAACTACAGACCTATCAATGCAGCCTTCAAGGCCATTACCAAGAATGGTGTCGGCGGCAACCTGATCATCCAGGATCACGCCAAGATCCGGGTAGTTGCCAGCTCCGGCAACACCGGCACCAACAGTTTGGTCAAGATCGATGGCGCGCTGACCATCCAGCAAAGTGAAGTGGAGATGGTGATGGTAAGCGGCACTTATCTGGCGGTGTTTGATACCGCTGACCTTCCCACTGCCATGAATATGGTCTATGTTGATGGCTATACCGTGGATTACTCTGAATCCAAGGGCTCGTATAATATCAATGACGATATTCTTAAGGCTCCCACTACAAAACAGGTCGACCATATTTCCTCCATCAATTTCACCAGCACCGCTGTGACATACTTTAAGGTAACGCCTGTTATCGCCTGCGATACACAGGGCCACACCTGGATGGATGGCACCTGCGATATGCCCAAGACCTGCTCTGTCTGTGGTACAACAGACGGTGAAACACAGGGTCACAGCTGGGCAGACGCGACCTGTACTGCTCCGCAGACTTGTGACCGCTGCGGTAGAACGAAAGGCGAAGCACTGGGTCACAGCTGGACAGATGCAACCTGCTCCACCGCAAAGACCTGCTCTGTCTGTAGCACAACAGAAGGCGAAGCACTGGGTCACAGCTGGAACGATGCAACCTGTACCGCACCTATAACCTGTTCTACCTGCGGCGAAACAGAAGGTGAGGCACTGGGTCACAGCTGGAACGATGCTACCTGTACCACCGCAAAGACCTGCTCTGTCTGTAGCACAACCGAAGGCACAGCACTGGGTCACGATTGGGACGCAGCTACCTGCACCACCGCCAAGACCTGCTCCGTCTGCGGCGCTACCGAAGGCGCAGCACTGGGTCATGATTGGGACGCAGCAACCTGTACCGCACCCAAGACCTGCTCTGTCTGCGGCGCTACCGAAGGCACAGTGCTGGGTCATGATTGGGACGCAGCAACCTGCACTACCCCCAAGACCTGCTCCGTCTGTGACACTACCGAGGGCGAAGCATTGGGTCACAGCTGGATCGAAGCGATCTGCACTGCACCCAAGCTCTGCACTGTTTGTGGCGTTATCGAGGGCGAGGCACTGGGTCACAAATGGATGGATGCAACCTGCCTGATGCCCAAGACCTGTTCTGTTTGCCGTGAAACCGAGGGCGAAGCATTGGGTCATAACTGGGTGAATGGAACCTGCTCTGTGTGTGCAGCTTCCCAGGCCATCCGTCTGAACTATGTA
This sequence comes from Faecousia sp., assembly GCA_045646665.1. Taxonomy (GTDB): domain Bacteria; phylum Bacillota; class Clostridia; order Oscillospirales; family Oscillospiraceae; genus Faecousia. The sequence goes on from JAZRLE010000031.1 coordinate 30,590, forward strand.
GTTCCCGGCACATCTACCTATGTGGAAATGAATGCCGGCGATGCACCCATCTATTGGCAGACTATTGAAGATACAGCTACTGCCGACAGATGGTACATGAACAAAATCACCGCAGCAACCG
>JAZRLE010000032.1:0-83982 GCA_045646665.1 Faecousia sp.
AGATAAACCGCGTGCGGTTATTGCCCTTATCCTGTACGGAATTGACAAGACTTTTTAGACCATACAGTTCCTCACAGGCGTGACTGGAAATGGCAGCAACATCCAACCTTCCGGACTGCGCTACCATGCTGGCCGCGACAGCGGTGTTTTCCACCGGGATCACATTTATGCCGGAGAGATTTTTGAGAAAGTCGCTGCATTGATTAATTGCCTGTTCGTGGGAGTAGATCTCTTTGATATCGGATAGTTTTGCACCGGGCTTTGCAATCAAATTGTGATCGATCTTCATACGGAAGGTCCGTACTATGGAGAAATTGTGGTGGATCATCAGGTCGTAAACTTTTTTCACTGAACCTGCGGTGGAATTTTCAATTGGTAAAATACCATACTGGCAGAAGCCTTGCTCAATGGCATTGAAAACACCGTCAAAGTTCTTGAAATACATAATCATAGGTGACTTGAAGATCTTTTCACAGGCAATTTGTGAATATGCACCTTCAACACCCTGACAGGCAACCATCGGTGACTGCGGAAACAGCTTGTCCGTATTTTCAATGGAATCTGTGATGGTCCGGTATAGAGGGGTGGCGCCTGCATTGCGCTTACTTTGATAGCTTTTGCTCAGCTCAAAGATCAAAGAGTAAAGCACACGGGTATAATTAGCCATTTCGGCACCTGATTTTGTAGCTACATCCTGAAGAATCTCCCGTTCCCGCGCCGGAACATGTATCGGAAGATTGTTTTCTTTTTTATAATCGGCAACTTGCGCGGAAAGTCCCATTCTCTTGACAAAAAGGCTTACAAGTTGGTCGTCGATACTGTCGATCTGTTCTCTTAGTTCTTTTATTTCCATAATGTCTTCTCCGTAAAAATGCCTTGACATAAACATGAATCAAAGATTGCAATCGCGGCTGCAGCTTCAATGACAGGAACAGCTCTCGGAACGATACAGGGATCGTGACGGCCTTGGACTGTCAGTGTTTGTTCTTCCAACTTTTCCAGGCTGACAGATTGCTGTTGCTTACCAATAGAAGGGGTGGGTTTTACAGCGACTCGGAATACCAAAGGCATACCGGTGGTGATGCCGCCCAAAATACCACCAGCATTGTTTGTGAGGGTTTGCACCTTGCTGTCAGCAACAGTATAGGGGTCATTGTTTTGACTGCCGCGCAGGTAACTTCCGGCAAAACCGGAACCGAAATCCAATCCTTTTACGGCAGGAATGCCGTATATAATTTGTGCAAGCTTGCTCTGCATACCGTCAAACATTGGTCTTCCAAGACCGACGGGAAGTCCTGTTACAAAGCATTCAATAATGCCACCAACACTGTCGGATTCCTGACGCGCTTTTTCTATTTCAGCACGCATTTTTTCACCGGCTGTGGGATTCACCACGGGAAAATCTTTGCCGATGGCGTTTAAGTCGGGGTTGCGCCAATCCAATGCCACAGGTTCGTCAGTAATACCTGCGATCATTTGGATATGAGCGCCGATTCGGATACCCTTTTTCTCCAACCATTGTTTGCACAGTCCGCCTGCTACACACAGCGGCGCTGTCAGGCGACCGGAAAAATGACCGCCGCCGGCAGCATCCTGAAATCCGTTATATTTTATCTGTGCTACATAATCTGCATGACCGGGACGCGGGCAATCTTTCAAGTTGCTATAGTCCTCGGAACGGGTATTGGTATTATGAATGATCGCAGAAATGGGTGCGCCACAGGTAAAACCATCCACAATTCCGGAGAGAAATTCCGGTATATCGGCCTCTTTTCTGGGAGTGGAATAGTTGTTTTGCCCGGGTGCTCTGCGATTTAGAAAGGCTTGCAGTGCAACCGGATCCACAGCAAGTCCGGCAGGAATGCCATCTAAAGTCATTCCGATTGCAGGTCCGTGTGACTGACCAAATATGGAGAGTTTCAGTATTTCACCGTATGTACTGCTCATATTTACCTCCTAAATTTTGATAAGTCTGCCAAAAGTTCGGATAGGATTTTGCTACGCACTCGGCACCCAATATGGTTACCGGTCCGGTAGCAACGGTAGCAGCAATGGCGGCAGCCATTGCAATGCGATGATCGTTAGCTGCATCAATGATACAACTGTGATAGGCGCCTGGCTTTATTGTAAGGGTGTTTTCTGTATAAGAAGCGCTGGCTCCCAATCGATTCAGCATATCGCATACGCTTGCAACACGATCGGATTCTTTTAACCGCAAACGAGCAATATCTGTAAACACAATGCCGTTCTTTGCGCCGAAAATAACCGCCAATATTGGTACAAGATCAGGAATATCCGCGGCGGAAATCTGTTCCAGGTGTTCTGCGTTGTCCAGAATCTGAGCAATCATCCGGTCGCCTTGCGGGGAATCCGGATTTAAATTGCTCACTGTTACAGAACTGCCCAGCGCAGATGCGGCAAGAAAGAATGCTGCATTGCTCCAATCGCCCTCCACAGCAATATGTCCCGGAGACCGGAAGGGGAGACTGCCGGAAATTTGAAAATGATCTGTATTGACGCCAAATGTCTTCAGCGCCAATTGTGTCATTTCTACATAGGGTCTGGACTCTAAATTACCGATAACGGTTAGTGCGCTTTTGCCATCCAACAGTGCCGTGGCAAAGAGCAAACCTGAAATGAATTGGCTGGATACACTGCCGCTGATGGTAAAATGTCCGCTACGCAGCTTGCCGTTGGTTTGGATCGTGTTGTGAGTAGGGTGCGTAAGGGTGCAACCCATCCGCTCCAACTCCTCCCATAGAGGAGAGAGTGGGCGTTGCGGGAGTCTACCTTCCATAGTAATGGTGGTTGCAACCCCAAGGGCGCACACGATGGGAAGTAAAAATCGAAGAGTAGAACCGCTTTCGCCGCAGTTCATCTCTGCTTTTTCCGGAACAGCAGAAACCGGAGTGACTTGATAACCGTTATCAGTGCGGACAATGGCACAACCCAATGCGCTTAGACAACGGACAGTAGCTTCAATATCGGCATTGGTTTGCGGACATTCCAAAAAAGTTGGTTTATCTGAAAATGCCGCACAAATTAATAACCTGTGGGCTTGCGACTTGGATGGAATCGCCCGTACGTTTCCGAAAAGCTGTCCAGGATAAATGGTTAAGTCCATATTAAAGACCTTCTTTGATAAAGGATTCAAGTTGCGCAACCGGTGTCGGCACAATACGACAATCACCAATTGTATTGGGAATGACCAGATTAACAGTGCTGCCGGCGCGTTTTTTGTCTGACAGAGCGCCTGTAAACAGCTGATGCGCTGTAAAATCTGTTGTGGCAGGTAAATAGAATTTCTTAATAACTGCCGTCAGACGGTCGTATATGGCCTTACAGCCGGATTTGGTTACGATGGACATACCGATGGCAACCGCTTGACCGTGTGTGATAGTGAAATTGCTTTGCTTTTCGATGCTGTGACCAAAGGTGTGACCCAAATTTAGCATTTGCCGTGCACCGGTATCAAACTCGTCCAGTGCAACTACATCCTGTTTCAACTCCACACAGCGACTGATAACAAATTCGCGGTCAAATTGCGGACCATGGTTTTCAAGATGTTCAAATAGTGCAGCGTCATAGAGAACACCATATTTGATCACTTCTGCGCAACCGTCACGGAATACACAGTCCGGCAGCGTGTTAAGAGCATCCAGATCACACAGAACAAGTCGGGGCTGATAAAATGCGCCAACCAGATTTTTTCCAGCCGGAAGATCAATGGCGGTTTTGCCGCCAACAGATGAGTCTACCATAGCCAACAGGGTAGTGGGTACTTGGATATAATCAATTCCTCGCAGATAAGTTGCGGCAGCGAAGCCTGCCATATCTCCGGTGACTCCGCCACCCAGTGCCAATATGGCATCGGAACGGGTGATTTGATTTTCTGCCAGAAAATTCAGAATTTCCAAATAAGTATAGGCGTTTTTGCTGGATTCACCTGCTGGAAATACATAATGTACGACCTGAAAGCCTGCGTCCAAAAGACTTGTCATTACCGTTTCCCTGTATAACGGAAATACATTGCTGTCGCTGATGATCGCTATTTTACAGCCATTTTTCAGTGTTGTCAGAAGATGCGATCCTATGGTACGCATAAGATCATTGCCAATCAAAACATCGTAGCTGTGGGATGCCGATATATGTATACTTTTCATCCGTCGACTTCCTCCTTGCGCTTGCGACCAGCATCCAACAGTGCAATCAAAGTGTCTTTATCCTCACAGGAAATTGCGTTGCGGTACTGTTGCAGGCTTTCTATATAGGTGTCTAACTCAAATAATACATTTTCTTTGTTGGATAGAAACAGTTCTGCCCACATCTGAGGATTCAGCCAAGCCACACGGGTCAGATCCTTATAACTGCCCGCAGAAAAACCTTTGTGTTGCTGGGCAGTGGGGGATTTGATATATCCATTGCTGAGAATGTGGGGCATCTGGGATGTGAAGGCAATCATTTTATCGTGCTCTGCGGCAGTGGTTACCGAATAAGAACCAAAGTTGCAAGGTTCTAACATATCCTTAGCCCATTGTAAAAGCTCCGGATCATCAAAGCGCGGCGGCACCAGCACCATAGGCGCACCTTGAAACAAATTGGAACGGCTGTATTTGAAGCCGGAATTGTGGGAACCGGCCATAGGGTGCCCTCCGATAAATGTAAAACCGTATTTCGTGGCAAGAGGGAAACATCTGTCGCAGATTGCCTGCTTGATGCCACAGCAATCGATGACCATAGCTTGCTTAGATACAAACGCTGCATTTTGTTCCAGCCAACTGGCTGCACCGTCGGCATAGATGGCAAGTAGTACCAGATCACACAAAGGAAGTGTATTCACATCCAAGACACATTGTACAGCGCCGGCCAGCTGTGCAAATGCAAGCATATTCTCATCCTTCTCGCAGGCATACACAGTATGACCGGCTTTGGAGTAAGCCCGTGCCAGTGAACCACCTATCAGGCCAAGGCCCAATATGCCGACTTTCATTTGATTACCTCTCTGATTTGCTGTATCTGTTGATTCAATGTGTTAAACTGTGCGGGAGTTAGGGATTGTGCGCCGTCACAAAGTGCGCAGGAAGGGTTGTTGTGTACTTCAATCATAATGCCGTCAGCACCGGCAGCTGCAGCGGCAACAGCCATAGAGGGGACCAATGCAGAATGACCGGTGGCATGACTGGGATCTACAACAACAGGCAGATGAGTCAATGCGTGAAGAACAGGGATTGCTGACAGGTCAAGGGTGTTGCGAGTGTAAGTTTCAAAGGTACGGATACCTCGTTCGCAAAGGATGATATTTTCATTACCTTCGTTCATAATGTATTCCGCACTCATCAGAAGCTCCTGCAGTGTGTTTGCCAAACCTCGCTTGAGAAGGATCGCCTTTTTGGTCTTGCCGAGTTCTTGTAAAAGATCAAAATTTTGCATATTTCGGGCGCCCACTTGAATGATATCCACATCATTAAAAAGATCAAGGGAGCGGATATTCATAATTTCTGTTATAATGGGCAGTCCGGTTGCTTTTTTGGCTTCCAGAAGTAATTGGATACCTGCATCTTTTAGACCTTGGAATGCATAAGGTGAGGTACGGGGCTTAAAAGCGCCGCCGCGCAGAATGTTGGCTCCTGACTTTTTTACTGCCTGTGCAATCTCAATAATCTGTTCTTCGGATTCTACAGAGCAAGGTCCTGCGATCATTGCAAAGTGACCCCCGCCGATTTTTGCGTTATTGCAGTCAACCACCGTATCGTTGGGATGGAATTTTCTGTTTGCCTGCTTGTAGGGTTCAGATACCCGCTTGTCCGTTTCCACGATTTCCAAACTTTTCAGCAGTTCCATATCCACACGACTGGTATCACCAACAAGTCCCAGAATGGTTACTTCTTTACCCTCGGAAATGTGAACATCCAGATTCATATTTTTAAGCCAATTTATCAGATGCTCAGTCTGTTGAGGGGTAGTACCTTGTTTTAATACGGCGATCATAACAACATCTCCTTGTTAAAATAAAAATGCCGCACAGTTGCGAAACTGTGCGGCATAAAAAACGAATCAATGGATACAATTGCAGCACAAATCGCCATTACTTTTTGTCATAAAAAAGTAATAGTTGTAAAAGTAGAAGTGTGCAGCTTTTGCAGTATTGACCATAGTGGGCCTCCAATTAATACTTTCGTTTACTATAGCACGGAGCATATATTATTTCAAGGGTAAATTTGCATTTTTTTAGAAAAATTTGAGTGCGCTGCAGAAGTTTGCGGCGCACTCAAATCGTAATTATTGTGTGACAGTGAAAGATTGCTGATGGGCAAGCTGTCCGTTAAAGTAAACTTCCATTGTGTACTCGCCGGCGGCGGAAGGCAATGCAGGTACACTTAGCTTACAATAGGTCAACGGCCACATATCCTTCCAAGTATTGAGCTGTACAGCACTGTAGATGGGTGCATTGTCCTGATTGCGAATCACATACATAATGGTGACATCTTCGTCAGGCGCATTGTAGAGCTTATCGAATTTTACAAGGAAGGATGCGGTTTCGCCGATAGTAAAATTGCTCCGATAGTCATCGGCTGACAGATCATAGCGTCCCCAACCGGGTCGGCTGGGAGTCTTACACATAGTAAACTCCAGATCAGCGGGCTGTGCAGTGAAATTCTTAAACTCGTGGCTGAACGGAACAATATCACCGGTATTGACCTTGATCGTGGAGCCGAGCAGAATGTTGCCCTTCAGATCTTCAAGTTGCAACCGGTAAGTTGCGTTGGGAATAACCGGTGCGATCACGGTGCTGTTGGTGTCACAAGGAATGGTTTCTTGGCTATCAATACCAACCACATAATAGTGCAGAAGCCAACCATCCTCGGGGATTTCCTGACTGGGTTCCCAACTGAGGAGTAATTTTGTAGGATCGGAATTGTCCACATTGAAGTTTGCGGCAGTAATGGAGTTTGCGGTGATGGTAGTGGATTGTCCCACGCTCATACCTGCTGCCTTTACTTCGACGGTAAACGCATCCATGTGGTCAAGATTCTGGAAGGTAGCTGTGGTATCAGCTGTAATAATGGTCTGATTATACTCGTCATTATAACAATGAACGGACCAACTGGATACGGTTTCACCAGCCGGGACACTCCATTTTACGGTCAGCGTGTTATTCAAAGCGCTGGCCACATACAGATCCTCTGCCTTCACAAGCATGCGGGGAGTAAAGGTGATCTCGGATTGACCGGTCACATAAAGGTTATCACCGGGGACGAGTCGGAATGTGTATTCCTTGCCGACGGTCAGGTGATTCAGAGTAACCATGTGAGAGTTGAAGGATGCAGAGCGTTCTTCTTCGCCCTCGGCAGAATACAGAACTGTCCACTGCTCAGAACTGGGACCTTCCACAGTGAAGCTGAGGATTGCGCTGTCTTCTGTGGTTCCGGTAACCGCATCAAACTGTACCACATTGGATTGAATGGGTGTGGAGTAGGCGGTGCTTGCATTGCCGGTCAGACGATGGAAGCCATTTGCAACCACTTTGATGCTGTATGCTGTGTTGGATACAAGACCGGAAAATTCTGCTTTGCCGTTGACAACAGGGGCAGGGATCTTGTTGCCATAGGAGTCAGTGCAGACAACTTTCAAGAGGGATTCATCAATGTCAGTGGTAACATACACTGTCAGTGTATCCATCTTACCTTCCACAGCAACAAGCTCCACAGGGAGCAGGTAGTAGTGCTTGTAGAACAGGAAACCACCAAAAAGGATCGCAAGAATGGCAACTGCAAGAATGGCATAGCGCAGTATAAAAAGTTTTTTGGAGGGGACGGTAGTTGCGTCTGTTTCGTCTGTTTCGTCCTGGGGAACTTCATTGGTTTGGGGTTCGGCAGGTTCCTCTGCAGATTCTTCCGCTACATCAGTCACTTCGGGTTCCGGCTCCGGCATTTCCGGGATGGGTACATCCACATGATCCGGTACTACAACAGGTTCCGGTACTTCTGCAGCTACCAGTTCATCGGCCTGGTTGAGCATTTCTGTGACTTCCTCTGTGATAGCTTCATAGTCTGCAGGGTCAGTCTCTTCATCCTCTTCCTCGAAAGCGGCATCGTCTGCTTCGGATGCGTTCTCAGCAGGTTCAATGGCTTCATTGTCGGCAGGTTCTTCCGTTTCTTCGGAAGGCACATTTTCGGTCTGTTCGGATGTTTCCGGTTCGTCAATGACAGGCGTTTCTTCGTTGATGATTTCATCGGGAGTGCTATCTTCGTTGATGGCTTCTTCTGCTGTGTCATCAGTGACGGTTTCGGCAGGCTCATCCGGTGCAGGCTGGGAAGCCGGCATAGGAACGATGGGTGTATCCATAGCACCGTTGCGCTGCATATAGCTGACGATCGCCTGTCCCATCTGCGAGGGATCCTGCCATCTGTCATCGGGATTGGGCGCGCAGGCCTTGAGGATGATCTCACTCATCTCATAATCGGCATATAAGGGGGCGGGAAGTGTATCGCCGGGTTGCACCTCGTCGTTAAAGGGCAGCTCGCCGTTGTTGTATGTCTGATAAAGAATCAGACCGGCAGCGTAAACATCCATAGTGGAATTCAGAGCAGAGAATGCGTCCCGAATCTCCGGAGGGGTATAGATGCTTATGTATTTCTCGGGAACAGACGCATACTGCAATGCATCAAGGCGGGTAAATCCGAGATCGCCAATGCGGAACAGCCGTTGATCTGTAACAAATACATTACCCGGTTTTAAATCTATGTATAAATAACCCAAACGACGGCAAACAGATAAGGCAGCACAAAGATCCAAACCCAGATTCAAAGCATCCAGGTGTGTAAAGCTGTGGCGCTTCAGATGCTTGTCCAGGGTCCGTTTATAGCTGCCAAGCAGATAGATATCATATCCGTCTCCGGACTCCATCGGTTCGATCTGGCAGGCGGTATAGCAGACAAAACCCTCCAGTTCGGTGAGTTTCTCAAGTGTGTCGACCTCACTGACAACACCGTCAGCCAGTTCTTTAAAATATGTAAGTGCAGTTTCTTTGCTGGAATATGCACCGGTAAGTAGCAGCGCATCCAGCTGAGCAGGTGCTGCAGGAACAGAAATAACCTTTACGATATATCTCTCGCCGGTACTGTTTTCAATAGCAGGATAGCAGCGGACACCGTGGTGCTCGCTCATTGCACTGCCCATGATAAAATTGTCAAGCATTGGCGAAATCATCTTCGGTTCTGACAAAAAAATCGCCTCCTTTTCCATCTTGTGTATATCATAAAATAAAATTCTAAAAAAAGCAACAGATTTATAGTTGTTTTATTACGCAAAAAATGTTATAATCACTTTAGAACCATTTTGCAGGCGGTCCTGCAGACAAGGAGGAAACAGAATGAGCAAGATTATTTGTGAAATTTGCGGTACATCTTACCCTGAAACTGCAAAGCAATGTCCCATTTGCGGTCTCGTTCGTCCCGGTGATGTGCAGCGTGTAACCAATGAAGTTAAGAGCGATGGTAGCGGGTCTACCGGTTATACCTATGTCAAGGGCGGTCATTTTTCTAAGAGTAATGTGAAAAAGCGTACCAAAGATGAAAACTACAATGGCGGCGCTTCTAAAAAAGATGCACCTAAAAAGTCAGACGGAGGAGAAGAAAAAGACAATCGCGGTCTTGTGATTACCGCTATCATTCTTTTGCTGGCAGTTATTGGCGTGGTGATTTATATTGCTATCCGCTTCTTTGCTCCGATTTCTGATCCTAATGAGGGAACAACAGCGCCTTCCGGTTATCAGTCTGAGATCCCTTGTCAGCAGATTGTTCTGGATAAGGATAGTTTGACATTTGAGCAGGAGGGTGAAGTGCTGCTGCTGAATGTTAGTGTTGAGCCCAAGAACACAACCAACAGGCTTGCGTTCCGTTCTGAGAATCATTCTGTTGTTACTGTCAATAATGACGGTAAGATTACGGTCGTTGGAGAGGGTACAACCAATATTGTGATCACTTGTGGTAAGATCACTGCAAAGTGCGCTGTTACGGTTGCATATCCTGAAGAGTCCACCGGCATCGAGAATACAGAAAATACTGAGAATACAGAAAATACCGAAGGCACCATTTATCAGGAGGAGCTGAAGCTGAATCGGAATGATATGACCATCAGCTATGAATGGGATCTGTATGACGGTTCCATTCCGAGAAATTTGATCAAATGGTCCAGCGACAATGAAAACATAGCAACTATTGAAAATGGTGTTGTAAAACCCGTTGGCAATGGTACAACCAATGTACATGCTGAATATGAAGGTCAAAAGGTAACCTGCATTGTTCGTTGTCAATATCAGAACAATGCCGGTGTTACTGGTAATGGCGGCGTGTCTGAGGATGGCGGCGGTAGCGGCAGTTCCGATTCCGGTAACGCAACGATCCATGCGACCTTCCTGAATATCCGTAGCGGTCCTAGTACTGACTTCGCGGCTGTTGGTTCCTTGGGTCTTTATGACCGCGTGACGATTTTGGAAAAGGCAACAGATGCAACCGGTATGGTATGGGGTCGGATTGACAAGGGTTGGATCTCTATGGATTTTGTGACGCTTGATTGATATTGAATAACAGAAATGCCGAAATGCGCAAGCATTTCGGCATTTTCTCATTCTGCATGAAACTGTGCGCGATTTCTGCGAAACAGAAAAGTAACACACCACAGACCGGCCAGACCGATCACTGCATACACGATTCGGCTGAGGGTCGCAGTCTGACCGCCAAAGATCCAGGCAACCAGATCAAATTTAAAAAGACCCACAAGACCCCAGTTGATCGAACCGATGATAGACAAAAGCAATGCCAGTGTATCCATTCATTTCCCTCCGTTCATTTTGTTGGACGATGCTATTTTGTCCCAAAGAAAATAAAATATGCAAACCGTTGCAAATGTTCTGTTTTTTCGTTATAATGGCAGTAAATCTAATGAAGGAGATTTTCTATGACGACATTGTATGAGGGTGCATTTGCAAAGATCAATTTGACTTTGGATGTATTGGGCAAACGACCGGACGGTTATCACGATTTGAAAAGTGTTATGCAGACCATTTCCATTCGAGATGATGTGGAGATTGATGTGGATACCGGAAAGCCTTGGGTTTTGCGTTGTGATAAAGAGGGGATTCCAACTGATGAGCGGAATCTTGCCTGGAAGGCTGCCAAGGTGTTTTATGAACAGACAAAGTTGGAGACTACAGGTCTTGAGATCCGTATCATAAAGAGAATCCCTATGGAGGCAGGTCTCGGCGGCGGCAGTGCCGATGCCGGTGCTGTACTGCGTGCATTGAACAGACATTACAATAATCCGCTTTCTATTCTTGCGTTGGCTGAGTTGGGTAGCCTTGTAGGCAGTGATGTACCTTTTTGCACTCTTTGCGGCACTGCGATGGTGGAAGGCAGGGGAGAAAGACTTCGTAAACTGCCGGATATTCCTGATTGCTGCTTTGTGGTCTGCAAACCGGACTTTTCCTCTTCAACTCCTGAGCTTTACCGTAAGATCGACGAAACAGAGATCCCTAAGAGACCGGATCATAAAGCTATGGAGAGTGCGATCCTTGCCGGTGATCTGGGAAAAATCGCAGAGAATGTTTATAATGTTTTTGATCCAGTGGTTACAAAGGATCATCTGGAACTTAACTATATCAAATCCATTTTCAACAGCTACGGTTCTGTTGCGCAGCAGATGACCGGTTCCGGTTCTGCGGTTTTTGCAATTGTTCCGGATTTTGAGTTTGCTGCAGTGATCTGTAATATGCTCAAGGAAAATTATCCGCAGGTGTATATTGCCAAGCCTGTGTAATTTTGCTTTAAACCGTCCATACTGGAGCTATTTCAGCATGGACGGTGTTTTTATAAAGAAATGAATCGAATAGACATTATTTGTGTACATAATTACTGATGTTTAATAGAAAATTTAATTCTTAAAGGTTAAATTATCCCCTGTTTTTTGGACAGAATTTGTGGTATTATGATAAAAAAGGAGGGATGAGTATGCTTACTTTGCTTTTGGGAACGGATTGGACAGCCAATTCTAATGCTATTCTTTCGCGCATTGCTGACGATGTTCGCAATGAAAAGCATGGTCGCATATTGATGGTGCCTGAGCTGATCAGTCACGATACTGAACGAAGACTTTCAGCTATTGCCGGCGATACTGCCAGCCGTTTTGCGGAGGTGCTCACCTTTACCAGACTTGCCAAGCGTGTCGCCGATTCTGCCGGCTTTGGCGCTCCGGAGTGCCTTGATAACGGCGGCAGACTTGCGGCAATGGCATCTGCTACCCGCCAGCTTCACAGTAAGCTGAAGGCATATGCTGCGGTTGAGACCCGTCCTGAATTTTTGACGAGTCTTGTGGATGCTGTAGATGAGTTCAAGCGTTGCTGCATCACTCCTGCGGATCTGATGGCTGCATCTAAAAAATCGGAGGGCAGCTTTGCGCAAAAGCTGGAAGAACTGGCATTGATTTTAGAAGCCTACGACAGCCTCTGCGCAAGAGGAAAACGGGATCCCCGGGATCAGATGACTTGGCTTTTAGAACAGCTGGAAGATAGCACATTTGCTGAAAACCATGCGTTTTACATAGACGGTTTTCCTGATTTTACCCGGCAGCACACAGCGATCCTACAGCATTTAATTACGCGATCTCCCTCTGTGGTGGTCAGCCTGACCTGCGATAAGATCGATTCGGATTCGCCGGCATTTGAAAAGGCTGCAGCCACTGCCGGGGAAATTTTGCGTATTGCGAAGGAATCCGGAATTGAAACAGAAATCCTGCAAATCACTTCCGCAGACAGACCGGTCAAGCAAATCCTTCCACTGCTGTTTCAGGGTAGGATTGAAAATAAGGCAACGATGCTGAAGACCTACCGCTGCGAATCTATTTATGATGAATGCCACAATGCAGCGGAGAAAATTACGCAGTTGGTGCGTACAGGTTGCCGTTACCGCGACATTAGTGTTGTATGCACAGATATGGCTGCATACGGCAATATGTTGAATATGGTGTTTTCTCGGTATCACATCCCGCTTTATCTGTCCGGCACGGAAGATATTTTAGACCGTACGGTGATCACGACTGTTTTGTCTGCGGTGGATGCAGCAGTAGGCGGTTTTGAACAGTCGGATGTTCTGCGGTATCTGAAATCCGCACTTTCGCCTCTAGATATTTTGGATTGTGACCGCATTGAAAATTATGCACTTATCTGGAATATTAGTGGCAATCGATGGGAAAATGAATGGGAAAACCACCCGGGGGGTCTTGGAGCAGAGTGGACGGATACAGACAGATTGGCATTGGATGCGTTGAATCGTGCGCGGCTCACTGCGTTGAAACCCTTGTTCCGCTTGGGCAGAGCTTTGAAGGATGCCAAAAGTCTTGGACAGATGGTAGATGCGCTGTATACCTTTTTGTCTGAAGTGCAGTTAGACAGGCGCCTTCAGGAGTTATCTTTGCAGATGGAAAAGACCGGCGACCTGCGTGATGCGCAGATATTGAATCAACTATGGGAAATTCTCCTTTCTGCACTGGAACAGCTCGCAGATATGTTGGGCCAGACCTACTGGGATGCACAAACCTTTACAAAGCTTCTGAAATTGCTGCTGAGCCAGTATGATGTTGGTACCATTCCTGCGGTACTGGATGCGGTGATGGCAGGACCTGTCAGCGCGATGCGTTGTCAGAAACCGAAACATCTGTTTGTTTTGGGCGCAGTAGAGGGAAGCTTTCCTGCCTATAGCGGCGCAACCGGTATTTTTACAGATCAAGAGAGAACTGCTCTGCGACAGCTGGGCGTGCCCCTGACAGGCGGCGCACTGGAGGGTTTACAGGCAGAATTTTCAGAAATTTACGGTGTTTTTTGCGGCGCAAAAGAATCCGTCAGCGTGTCCTGTCCCGGCGGTCAGCCGTCGTTTTTGTATCGCAGACTATGCGATATGGCAGAGGAAGAAATCACAGTCAAAACACCGGGTGTTGCCCTTGTTGATCCGACAGAGGCAAGTGCGTATCTTGTGCAAAAAGCAGCGAAAACACACGCCGATGACATTGGTCTTTCTGAGACCTATCATAAGCTTCAAGAAGTAAACAATCACTGTATGGGCAGCATACAGGAGGAAACTGTACAGCGGGTTTATGGTAGTAAAATCAAACTGTCCGCATCTCAGGTGGATAAGCTGGCAGATTGTCGCTTGGCATATTTCCTGAAATATGGCTTGCGTCTGAAGGAGCGGAAGGCTGCCGGAGTTGATCCGGCTGAATTTGGTACCTATGTCCATGCCGTTTTGGAGGACACCGGTCGTCGAATTATGGAGTTGGGCGGTTTTCATAGTGTTTCTTTGGAGGATGCACTGAAAATTGCCGACGAGTATTCCAAGGTCTATATTGCAGAGCGCTTTCAGCAGATAGATTCACAGCGGGTTGCCTATCTGTTCCAGCGTAATGCAAAGGAACTTGAAATGGTGGTCACGGAGTTGTGGCAGGAATTGCAGGAATCCGCTTTCGAGCCGGTGGATTTTGAGCTTGCCTTCGGAATGAATGGTGAAATGGGTCCCATTACTGTTGAGGGTCAAACGATGTCAGCCGTTCTTCGCGGTTTTGTAGATCGCGTGGATGCATGGGAGCAGAATGGGCAGGTCTATTACCGGGTGGTGGATTATAAAACCGGTAAGAAGGATTTTGACTACTGCGATATATTTAACGGCTTAGGGTTACAGATGCTTTTATATCTGTTTGCCTTGGAGGATCAGGGCAACGGCAGATTAGGCAAGCATCCGGTTGCTGCCGGTGTGCAGTATTTCCCGGCACGGGCACCTGTGGTCTCGGCGGATGGCAGACCCGATGACGAGGAAGCGTCTCAGGCAAGAGAAAAACTATGGAAGCGCAAGGGGTTACTGCTTTCTGATGAGGCGGTTTTGGAGGCAATGGAGCCTTCGGAAAATCCGAAACGGTTGTCGTACTCCAGAAAAAAAGACGGATCGATCTCCGGAGATCTGGCAGACAGAAGACAACTGCAACTATTGAAGGGGTATATATTTGCTCTGCTTGCGAAAATGGTGGATGATATTTCCTCCGGCTGTGTAGAACCCAATCCTTATACAAGAGGCGGTCGTCACAACGCTTGTGATTTCTGCCCTTACAGTTCCATTTGCCGGGAATCCTCTGAAAATGCAAGACGGAATTATGCTGCAATGACACCCCAGAGATTTTGGGAAGAAATAGAAAAGGAGATGAGCAGCCGTGGGTGAAACACTGACATTTGAACAGCGACAGGCGGTAGAAAACCGCGGCGGAAAACTGCTTGTCTCCGCAGCCGCCGGCTCCGGAAAAACAAAGGTGCTGGTTGACCGTCTGATGGGCTACATTTTGGACGAAAAGTCGCCTGCCAATATTGATGATTTTTTGATCATTACCTATACAAAAGCGGCTGCATCTGAATTGCGTGGAAAAATTGCTGCAAAGCTTTCAGAGTTGACTGCGCAGCAGCCGACAAACAAACATTTACAACAACAGATGCAGCGCTTGTATCTGTCGAAAATATCCACAGTTCACGGTTTCTGTACGGATGTACTGCGCCAATATGCGTATCAGTTGGATATTTCTGCTGATTTTCGTGTGGCAGATGAAGGTGAGTGCCTGCAGTTGCAACTGAAAGCCTTGGAACAGGTTCTTACAGATGCTTATGAGGGTGCAGTGGATGATCCGGATTTTCGTGCATTTGTGGATTCGCAGGGATTGGGTCGTGATGACCGGCAGATCCCGGAGATTCTTCTGAAGGTCTACAGCAGCGCACAATGTCACTTAGATCCTAATGGTTGGCTTGACTGGTGTGTTACCCAAAACAACGATACATATACCGATGCGTCCCAAACTGTTTGGGGACGGTATCTTGTGGATGATCTTCACAACTATCTGTTGTTACAGATCAATGCCATGCAGGCTTGTGCTGCCAGTGCTGCCAAAACCGAGGGCTTTGAGAAACCAGCTGCTCTTTTTGCAACAACCGTTGCACAACTGCAAAATCTTTATGACAGTAAGACTTGGAATGCTGTTGTTGAGAATTGCCAGGTGGATTTTGGCAGGCTTACTTTCCCCAAAAACTGCGCAGATTTGCAGCTGTGTGAACAGATGAAGGCGGTACGAAATGTCTGTAAAGAGGGGTTGGCCAAGAAACTAAAAAGTTTTGCTAATGACAGTGATATGGTACTGCATGATCTGTCCGGGTCTGTCAGTGCGGCAAGGGGACTTGTTGGTCTTGTTCGTGCGTTTACGGATGCTTATGAAAAACTAAAGCGTAACCGTGGAATTTTGGATTTCAGTGATCTTGAGCATAAAACTTTGGATCTGTTTTTGGGAAAACGGCGCAGCAGCCCAACGGCGATTGCTTTTGAGGTTGGTGACCGATTTCGGGAGATTATGGTGGATGAATACCAGGATTCCAATGAAATTCAGGATGCGATTTTCTCAGCACTGACCCAAAAACGGCATAATTGTTTTATGGTTGGCGATGTAAAACAGTCTATCTATCAGTTCCGTTTGGCAGATCCCAGTATTTTTATTGAAAAATACAATACTTTCACATCTGCGGAATCTGCTGCTGATGGAGAAGGCAGAAAGGTGATGCTGAGTCATAATTTCCGCTCCTCCGGTGGTGTGATCTCTGCAGTCAATGATGTGTTTGCCCAGTGTATGTCACCGTCAGTTGGTGGACTCTTTTACGGTGAGGCCGAGATGTTGCGTGAGGGGATACCGCATATTCCTCTTGCAGAACCGGAAGTGTCTTTCTTTGGCATTGATGTGCAAAATGATACCTATGCAGAAGAGGCTACTTTTGTTGCAGGTCAGATTGCTGACTTGCTGAATGGAACCCATTATGTAAGAGATAAAGATAAGCTGCGATCCATTAGGGCGGAGGATATCGTGATTTTGCTCCGTAGTCCCGGTTCTGTAGGCGCTGAATTCCAATATGCACTGCAGTCTCGTGGAATCGCCTGTATCTTTGGTGATGCTGCGGATATGCTCCAAAGCGAGGAGATTGCAACAGTTCGTGCGATTCTGCAAATAATAAACAATCCTCTGCAGGATATTCCTTTGGTTGCTGCGTTAACGAGTCCTGTTTTTGGCTTTAATGCAGAGGATCTGTCCCAATTGCGGGCAATTGATCGCTATGCCGATATCTATACATTGCTCACGATGTCCCGCGAGCAAAAGTGTGAGGAGTTTATGCAGACTCTCACTGAATTGCGCGCGACTGCCCGTTTGTCGAATGTGACACAGTTGTTATCGGCTGTTTATACACGGACGAATATGCTCAGTGTTTTCTTGGCTATGGATGGTGGAGAAAACCGCCTTGCTAATTTGCAGCGATTTTTTCAGATCGTATCAGACTATGAATCTGCTGGACCTAAGGAATTAAGCCGTTTGTTGGAGTATTTGGATGCTGCGGATGCACGGTGTCTTCCCGGAGGTGAAATGCAGCAGAACCGGAATGCAGTGACGATTATGAGTATTCATAAATCTAAGGGACTTGAATTTCCGGTTGTCTTTCTCGCCGGCCTTTCCAGAGGATTCAATCAGGAGAGTGCACGCGCTCAGGTGCTTTGCGACAAGGACCTGGGCCTGGGTCTCGGCTGTGTGGACGATAAGCTTCGCGTTCGATATCCCACCATTGCAAAACGGGCAATCGCCAGGAAGATGCTGCAGCAGAACGTTAGCGAAGAGATGCGGGTTTTGTATGTAGCGATGACTCGTGCGCGGGATATGCTGATTATGACTTATGCAGTGCGAAATCTTGCCGGAAATTTGCAGGATGTTGCTTCGCGGTTGGATATGAGTGATGCCCAGCTTATGGCTTCTGAAGCAGATTGTCCCGGTGCATGGGTGCTACAGGCTGCACTGACAAGGACGGAAGCGGGCGAGCTATTTGCTTTGGGTGGCAAACCGGAATGCACAGAAGTGCATCAAATTCCGTGGCGAATTCGTGTTGTCTCCGGTGATGATGGTATTGGTACTGCAATGTCAGATTCGGCTCTGCAACAAACTGATATTTCCCGGGAAATTGTGAACCTGATAGCGGACGGATTGCGCTTTGCCTACGACCATACCTCCGCGACGAAAATTCCGTCAAAGCTGACAGCGACACAACTAAAGGGCAGAAGTTTAGATATTGAGGTCGCCGAGGGAACACGCGATTTGCGGCTTTTTGATTTCAGAAGCCCCGGTGTATCTGCCGCCTCCGGAATAAACTACGGAAATGCGATTCATGCGGTTATGCAGTATATCGACTACTCTGCTTGCGACAGTGTTGTAAACATCCAAAATGATGTGCAGCGAATTGTTGCAGAACAGCGCATTTCTCAACAACAGGCTGAAATGGTGGACTGTAAAAAGCTCTTTGCATTTTTTGCCTCACCCTTTGGTGTGAAATTACGAAATAGCAATCAGGTGTTACGGGAATTTAAGTTCTCCATTTTGGTAGATGCGCAGAACTATTATCCGGATGCAACAGATGAGAAGGTGCTCCTGCAAGGCGTTGTAGACTGCGCAATTGTTGAAGATGATGGTATTACTGTTATAGATTTCAAATCCGACTATGTAACGGAACAGTCCCTTTCGTCTGTGGTTGAAAAATACAAATCACAGGTCAATGCTTATGCAGAAGCATTGTCACGAATCTATCAGATGCCGGTGAAGGCTGCATCTTTGTATTTCTTCTGTCTTGATCGATTTGTGGATGTAATTTAAATGAAACCGCCGAAGGCATAATCCTTCGGCGGTTTTGCTGTTTAGCGGTTGTTCTGGTTCTGATTGTTGTTCTGGTTGTAGTTCTGGTTCTGATTGTTGTTCTGATTGTTGTTCTGATTGCTGTTTTGGTTCTGGCTGTTCCGATTCTGGTTGTTCTGATTGTTGTTCTGGTTCTGGTTGTTGTTCTGATTGTTCTTGTTCTGGTTATCCATTATAAATTCCTCCGTATTAAAGCTTTTGGGTTATCCCTTAACAGTATGCCCGGTAAATCAGGATTTATCCTTTGGTTTAAAAATCAAACTAACAAGAAGTCCTGCGATGATTGCAGCGGCAATGCCGCCTGCAGTAGATTTAAGACCGCCGGTAAATATTCCAAGAAAACCATCCTCAGCAATTGCTTCTTTGACTCCCTTGGCAAGATTATTGCCAAAACCTGTCAGCGGAACGGTTGCGCCGGCACCAGCAAAATCAACCAGTGGTTGATAAATGCCGATACCGCCCAAAATCACACCGGCCACCACATAACTGACCAATATCCTCGCAGGTGTCAATTTTGTTTTGTCTATAAGAATTTGACCGATTACGCAAAGAATTCCACCGATTATAAATGCTTTTAAATAATCCATCTTAGCCTCCTGTGATCGTTACTGCGTGGCAGACACCGGGGATGGGAAGTCCTTGTTGGGTAGAAACAGGGGAGAGCAGCGCACCGGTTCCACAGAATAATATCCTTTTCAACTTGCCTTTTGACAGCTTGTCCAGCAAATATCCGCACAGAGTTACTGCACTGCAGCCGCAACCGGAACCACCTGCGTGAACATCCTGCTTTAAAAGATCAAAAATTAATGTTCCGCAATCTGTCAATTTTCCGCCAAGTCCAAGACCTTCCTGTTGCGACATCGTCAAAAGCGCTTCTTTGCCGATTTGACCAAGATCACCGGTGATGATCAAGTCATAATCTTCAGCGCTGAGTTTCAAGTCGTCAAAGTGTGCGCGAATTGTTGCAAGGGCAGCCGGTGCCATCGCAGCACCCATATTATTGGCATCCTTAATACCAAGGTCGGTGACAGTGCCAATCGTACAAGCTGTAATTTTGGGACCTTTTCCGCTTTTACATATCAGTGCCGCACCGGAGCCTGTCACAGTCCACTGGGCGGTGGGGGTGCGTTGACCGCCGTAGCCGAGAGGGAAGCGATACTGTCGCTCTGAGCTTGCAAAATGCGAGGAGGTCATAGCTGCGACTTTATCAGAAAAACCGCCTCCAACGGTCATAGATGCCAACAAAAGGCTTTCTGCCATTGTTGAGCATGCACCGTACAGACCAATATGCGGAATGCCCGTGTTGCGCAGAGTGAAGGAGGAACCGATGCATTGATTCAACAGATCACCGGAGAATACCAGTCCAAGATCTTTCTGAAGAATTCCTGCTTTTTGGCAAAGTCGCTGCAATGCCAATTGCTGCATTCGCTTTTCGGCCTGCTCCCAAGTTTTCTGTCCAAAATAGGAATCTTTTTGAATGATATCAAATGTGTTTGCAAGTGGCCCTTCCGATTCTTTCTTGCCGACAACACTCGCCCATGCAGTAATGACCGGAGGCTCGTCCAGTTGAAAACTTTGCTTTCCGCACTTGTGATTCATTTCAGCAACACCGTCCTTTTTGGTAGTATGCTGCAATATGCGCAGAATATAACAAAAAAACTACCGACACGGTTTGTGTCGGTAGTACTTTTTATTTGCCTGCAAGTGCTCTTTCCAGCCATACGCAGCCAACATCCAGCGCTGTGTAGAAACCGGGTTTCTCGCTTTTCTTAACAATCCGGTCGCGACTCTTTGCAGCGGGGTCTGTCAGTTGCAGTTGAACAGAGACGCGAGTAGCGATATCCACATCGTTTACTTTTTTGGTTTCCAGAATCTGCAGCATAATAATGTGGCTGTCAGCCATGGAACCGTAGTAAATCAAATTGTCTTTACGCATCAGCGGATGGCCCTTATAAGTCAAACCTTCAGCCATAGTGACCTCCTAAAAGATAAAATTCGGGAGACTTTTGCGGTGGCAAAAGCCTCCCGTCAGGATCAATTCTTCTCAAACAGATAGCTGCGTACCAGATCCTGCATCAGTTCATCACGGTCGATCTTACAAATTTTGCTGCGAGCATTATTGTAATTGGTGATATAGGTGGGATCCTCGGACAACAGGTAGCCGACAATCTGGTTGATGGGATTATATCCCTTTTCATTCAGAGCGTCAAAGACACTCCGGAGAATTGCGTGCATATTTTCCTTTTCTTCGGTGGGAACAGTGAATTTGATTGTACTCTGGTTATTGTCCATTGTGTCATGACCTCCTTTCAAAAGTAGAAATATTATAGACTATTTTTTCCTCTGTGTAAAGTCTTTCAGTGGAAAATAATTAAAAATTAACGAAGAATTACGCCCAAATCTGTCTTAAGAGCTTCCAGAACCTTGGAAATGACCTGTTCAGAATCGGTGTCTGTCAGTGTGCGATCATCAGCACGAAGCTCCAAAGAGAAGGCAAGACTCTTTTTGCCCTCAGGAACACCGGTGCCGCGATAAATGTCAAACAGTCGGATGCTACGCAGCAACTTACCGGCAGCTTTTTCCATAACAGCTTCAACCTGTGCCACGGGAATCTGCTCGTCGCAAACAACAGACAGGTCACGGGAAACGGTGGGATATTTAGGCAGGGGGGTATAGGTGGCTTCCGGCTTGCGCAAGGGAAGCAGAGCGGTGAAATTGATTTCAGCGCAGTAAACTTCACTGTCGATTCCATACTGATCGGCAACCAGAGGATGAATTTGACCGATGTAGCCCAATTCGATTTCGCCGATAGTCACCTTGGCGCAGCGACCGGGATGATAGGTGGGATTGCTCTTATCGGCAGTGTAGGTTGCCTTAGGCATCCGCAGACCGTTCAGAATAGCCTCAAGCTCGCCTTTGATGGTGAAGAAATTCTCATCAGCCCCGTAGGTGCCCAAAACAAGGATCTTAGGCTCGGCAGGCAGTACTTCACCCTCTGTGGGCAAGTAGATCTTGGCGAGCTCATACAGTTTCGCGGCTTTGTTGTGATAGGCATTGTTCCGGGAGAGAATATCCAGCATAGAAGGCAGGGCAGTGGTACGCATAATAGAGGTGTCCTCACCCAGAGGGTTCTGGATTCTCAAAGCGTTGCGCAGAATGCTGTCCTTGGGAAGACGGATCTGATCAAAGATCGCAGGAGATACGAAGGAATAGGTAATAATCTCGCTGTAACCCAATGCACGGCACAGGCGACCGCCGAGGGACTCCAGTTCCATTGCGGGCGTGTAACCACCCTGGGTTGCGTTCTTAAAATCAGTTGTGGGGATCTCATTGTAACCGAAGGAACGACCGACTTCTTCAGCAATGTCTGCCATCAGGTTCAGGTCGGGACGCCAGGAGGGAACCAGAATATTATCGCCTTCAACAGGGATCTCCAAACGGTTCAGATATTCGACCATCTGCTCACGGGAGATAGTTGTGCCAAGCAAATTGTTAATCTTTTCCACTTCCAGGGCAACTGTCTTGGGAGCGGGTACATAGTTGACGATGTCGATGATGCCGTCCATCACATCACCGCAACCCAACATCTCCACCAGTTCACAGGCTCTTTGAACTGCGGGAACGGTCATCAGCGGATCCAGATTCTTTTCAAATTTGCCGGATGCCTCGGTACGCATACCCAAAGCCAATGCGGTCTGACGGATGGATGTGCCGTTGAAGTTAGCAGACTCAAACACAACGGTGGTGGTGTCATCCATGATTTCGGAGTTCTCGCCACCCATAATACCGGCAAGACCGATGGGTTTGTTGTCGTCGGCAATCACCAGCATACCGGCTTTCAGATTTCGTACATTACCATCGAGAGTCGTCAGTGTTTCGCCGGCTTCTGCCTCGCGAACAACGATCTTACCGGAGCTGACATACCGATAGTCAAATGCGTGCATAGGCTGACCGTATTCCAGCATCACATAGTTGGTGATATCCACGATGTTGTTGATAGGACGCACACCGTTGGCGCGCAGACGCTGGCGCAGCCACTTGGGAGAGGGTGCAATCTTTACATTTGCGACCATACGGGAGGTGTAGCGGTTACAAAGCTCGGTTGCGGGTACTTCAACATCCAGCTTGTCGAAGATTGTACCGGCGTTGCTGCCGTTGACAACCGGCTCGTGGTGCTTCATAGGCAGCGAAAAGGCAGCAGCAGCTTCCCGAGCAAGGCCAATAATGGAATAGCAGTCAGGACGGTTATTGGTGATTTCAAAATCGACGATGGTGTCATCATTGCCGATAACAAGATTAATATCATCGCCGGGCTTGCAATCCTCATCATTCAGGATCCAAATGCCATCTTCGAAGGCATCGGGCAGGTCATTCTGGGTCAGACCCAATTCGGCAAAAGAGCAGAGCATACCATTGGAAGGAACACCACGGAGCTTGCCCTTGGTGATGTGAATGCCGCCGGGCAGCCAAGAGTTATGCAATGCAGCAGGAACCAAATCGCCCTCTTTCACATTCTGTGCGCCGGTGACGATCTGAACAGGCTCAGCCTGTCCGACATCCACCTGACAAACCCACATATGGTCAGAGTTTTCGTGACGAACGATGGACAGAACTTTGCCCACCACAACATTTTTAATTTCAGCGTCCATGCGCTCGTAGGTTTCCACCTTCTGACCGAAGATAGTCATCTTTTCCACAAACGCCTTGTCGGACACACAGGACAAATCCACAAATTCTTCATGGAGCCATTTTCTGTTCAGTTTCATTGTCTGTACCTCCTTAGAACTGGTTCAGGAACCGGACATCGTTATCGAAGATCAAGCGCAGGTCCGTGATCCGCAGACGACCCATTGCCATACGCTCCAGACCCATACCGAAAGCAAAACCGGAGTATTTTTCGGGGTCAATACCGCAATTACGCAAAACATCGGGGTGCACCATACCGGCGCCTAACAACTCGATCCAGCCTTCGCCGTGACAGGTGGAGCAGACATGACCGTCTACCTCGCCGGTGCCGTGACACTTGTGGCACTGCATATCCATTTCGCAGCTGGGTTCTGTAAAGGGGAAGTGGTGGGGACGGAAACGCATCACAGCATCCTGTCCGTAGATACGCTTCATCAGAGTGACAAGAGCGCCCTTCAGATCGCCCATAGTGATGTTTTCATCAACCACGAGACCTTCGGTCTGGTGGAACATAGGGGAGTGGGTGGCATCAGCTTCGTCCTTACGGTACACACGACCGGGAGCCAACATACACAGAGGAGGCTTGTTGTTTTCCATAAAGCGGATCTGCATAGGACTGGTCTGTGTACGGAGAATCACAGAATCATCATCCGTGAAGTAGAATGTGTCGCTGCGATCACGGGAGGGGTGACCTTCCTCAATATTCAGACGGGTAAAGTTATAGTCAGACAGTTCTACTTCGGGACCGTCAACGATCTGATAACCCAAACCTACGAAAATATCCTTGATCTCCTGAAGCACCTGATTCATAGGATGCTCATGACCCATAGCAATGCTTTTGCCGGGAATGGTCACATCCAGTGCCTCTTCTACCAGCTTCTGCTCCAGTACTGCAGCGTGAATTTCGGTCTTTCGCTCTTCCAGCTTGGCTTCAATTTCGGCGCGCACATTGTTCGCCAACTGACCCATAACAGGGCGCTCCTCGGCGGACAGACTACCCATCTGCTTCAGAACTGCGGTCACTTCACCTTTTTTACCCAGGTACCGCACACGCAGTTCTTCCAGTACAGCGGGGGTAGTAGCTTCCTGCAGAGCGGCAAGTGCCTGAATTTTCAGCTGCTCTAACTGTTGTTTCATATGTGTTATCTCCTTCCTGTAAACAGGTAATATAAAATAAAAAATAGCCCATCGTCCACATCGGGACGAAGGACTTCCTCCGCGGTACCACCCGCAATTCGCACAAGGCGCTCTTTCGGTGCTAACACACCTTTGATTCATAACGGAATCACCCGGCAGACCCTACAGAAAATTTCAGGCAGCAGCTCATGGGGGAAAGCCCTATGTTGCACGCAAGCGGTTCCCACCATTCCGCTCTCTCTGGTTGCGTGTTGTCAACATACGACGACCCAATCATCGCTTTTGTATATCTTTAGGAATATTAACATACGATTTATAAAATTGCAAGCATTATTTCCGGTTCTTGACGAAAATATTGGCTCGTGTTACCATAAAAACACAAAGATTCATGAGGTGATACTATGCAATATAGAGAACTGAATCACAAGGATGTGCTGAATATATTGCCGGACAGAGATCCGGATACACACAAAGGGGACTATGGTCGGGTGCTTTTGCTTTGCGGCAGCCGGGGATATACAGGCGCTGCTGCATTGGCGGCAATGGGTGCACTGCGATGCGGCGCAGGATTGGTATATCTGGGTGTTCCGGAGAGTATTTATGCGATTGAGGCAGTGAAATTGACTGAACCCATCGTTTTTCCACTGTCGGATGAAGACGGTATGCTCAGTGGTATCGCATTTAAGAAGCTTTCCAAAATGTTGCCTAAGATGGATGCGATACTCATCGGTCCCGGTTTGGGTTGCAGTGAGGGGACGCTGGCAGTTGTAATGGCTGTTCTTGAAAACTACAAAGGACCCGTTGTTTTGGATGCTGATGGTATAAATGTACTGGCCGGACATATAGATGTACTGCGTGGCAGGACAGGCATAACCATATTGACCCCTCACGATGGAGAATTTCAGCGCATTGGCGGTGTGCTGACAGCTGACAGGTGCGCTTCTGCGAAGTTATTTGCACAGGACACGGGAACAATCTTGTTGCTAAAAGGTCACCGCACGGTTGTCACTGACGGTACTGATGTTTTTGTTAACAATACCGGCAATCCCGGGATGGCAGTTGGTGGCAGCGGTGATGTGCTCTCAGGTATCATCACTGCGATTTTGGGACAAGGTATTGCCCCTATAGAAGCAGTAGCTTGCGGTGCGTGGCTGCACGGTGCAGCTGGTGATATCTGTGGCGAGCAGATGGGCCAGTATGGAATGCTTCCGACGGATATGCTGCAGGTTCTTCCGCGACTTCTCAAATAAGGTGGGGGCCCTATGCGGGTGAAAATTGCTGTTGTATTGTGTATTCTTTTGCTTATGACCGGGTGTAAAAATATCGGAGAACCCTTGGATAGAGCACTTTCTTTGCGAAAACAGATGACTGAAAGCAATGGGTGCAGTTTTCATACAACAGTAACCGCGGATTATGGGGAAAAAATATATATTTTCTCTATGGATTGCAAAACAGATAAGGAAGGAAATCTGACCTTTACTGTCACAGAGCCTGCAACCATAGCCGGCATTACGGGGAAAATTTCTTCTGTCGGCGGTGCGCTCACATTTGATGATCAGGTGCTTGCTTTTCAAACAATGGCAGATGGTCGGGTGACACCGGTCACTGCGCCGTGGTTGATGATAAAATCTCTACAGAGCGGGTACATAAAAGGTTGTGCAAATACGGATTTGGGAATAGAGATTTCTTTGGATGACAGCTATGCAGAGGATGCGCTTCATTTACAAATTGCCACAAAGAGTGACACACCCACCTCTGCCGAGATCTTTTATGGCGGTCGGCGTGTGTTGACTCTGACTGTCGAGAATTTTATATACCTGTAGCTTTTTGTCTGATATGTGCATAGGATAATTTGTCTATGCAGCCGTATATTTTTTGTGTTAGCGTGGGAGAATACCAACAGCCGCGTTACATAATGGAATATCCGGTAGCGTAGGCAATGATTCTTCGGAGTGTGAAACACATGGACAGCACAGTCAGACGGGGAGATATATTCTATGCGGATCTGTCACCGGTGGTTGGCAGCGAGCAGGGAGGCACCCGACCGGTATTGATCGTACAGAACGACACCGGAAACCGCCATTCACCCACAGTCATTGCAGCAGCCATTACCAGTCAAACCGGGAAAGCACGACTTCCCACCCACATCAATATTGCAGGCGGCAGTGTGGGTTTGAGTAAAGATTCCGTGATCCTGTTGGAACAGATACGCACGATTGATAAACGACGCTTGCGTGAGCATATGGGGCACTTGGGTGAACAGCAGATGGCAATGGTCGATGATGCCATTGCAGTCAGCTTCGGATTAAATGAACCAAGGTAATGAAATACCCTCTTGCGGCATAGATTAGCTGCAAGGGGGTATGTGTTTTGTATGATATTCTTTTCAGTGGCAAATCGGTTGGAAATGCACAGATGGAAAAAGAGGGTCTTTATTATCGAATTCATTGCGCGTGCAAACCACCGGATGACGGTGTTTACAGGGTGATCGTCAGTGATGGGAGCAACAGGCAGGATCTTGGTATTTGTGTGCCGGAGGGTAAGATATTTGTTGTGAATAAACGCGTACCCTGTAAATCTCTTACAGGCGAGCAACTGACTTTTTATTTGGTTGAAAAAAGCGATGGAGAAGTTGTTGTTCCGGTGGCTGATGGCGAACCATTTGAATATTTAGATCAGTTGGAAGATGCCCATCTGCGAGTGGCAGATGGGCAGGCTGAAATCGTCATAGCTCCAGCTCCAGACCAACAGGGCAGTGATCAGAACCAAGAATCTCCGCATAAATGGGAGTGGACTTGATTTTGTTTGCCAAGCGATCGGAAACAAGAAAATAATCAATACGCCATCCGGCATTGTTTTGTCGGGCATGAAACATATAGCTCCACCAGGTATAAGCGCCGGTGGCATCGGGGTTAAGATAGCGGAAGGTGTCGGTAAATCCCTGTGCCAGCAGATTTGTAAAACAACTGCGCTCCTGATCAGAGAAACCGGCGTTACCACGATTCGAAGCAGGATTTTTTAAATCGATTTCCTGGTGGGCGACATTCAGATCACCACACACTATGACGGGCTTCTGCCCGTCTAATTTTTTGAGATATGCTGCAAAAGCGGCTTCCCATTGCATTCTGTGATCAATTCTGGCAAGCTCCCGCTGGGCATTGGGTGTATAGCAGGTGACCAAGAAGAAATCCTGATACTCCAGTGTAATAACCCGACCTTCTGTGTCCAGTTCTTCAACACCGATGCCCAAGATGACATTCATCGGCTGTGTACGGGCAAAAATAGCGGTGCCGGAATAACCTTTTTTCTGAGCATAATTCCAGAACTGCTGATAACCGGGTAGTTCAAGATCGATCTGACCTGCTTGCAGTTTTGTTTCCTGAAGGCAAAAGAAATCGCTGTCAGAGTTCAGCAAGAAGTCCATAAATCCTTTTTGCATACAAGCACGCAGACCATTGACATTCCAAGATGTAAAACGCATAGCTTTATTCTCCTGTCACTTTAATGTACGGCTTCATTTGTTCCAGTTTTTTCTCGCCGATTCCGCTGACATTCAAAAGATCTTCAATGGTTTGGAAGCTTCCGTTCTCATTGCGGTAATCCAATATCTTTTGTGCGGTAGTTTCTCCAACACCGGGAAGAAGTTGTAATTGTTCTTTGGTAGCGGTGTTGATGTCAATCTTGCCGTCATACTGTTGCGATTGAGTAGTTGCATTGGAACTGTTGTCAGCGGTTGCTTTGTCAAGAGGAATATAAGCACCCGTTAGGTTTCTGCCAACAAATATACCGATAAGTAAACACAGAAATGCAGCTGTGATTCCAACCAATATCCACTGCGGCTTCTTCATTTGATACACCTCCTGCATTGACTAGCAGTTGATTAACTGATATAATACATCATTATACACAAAAATTTCTGTCCGACAAGACTGTTGTAAGAATATAGAGGTAGAAATATGAAAAAATTCTTAATTTTGATGCTGGCAGTGTACTTGCTGTTATGTAGTATACCGGTATTGGCTGCCGATCCGCAGACAGATGTATCGGTTACCTCCGGTTGTCGCACATTAGATGCACAGCTGCCGTTACTGGGCACTGCTCAGCTTGTCAGCAATACCTCAGCTGTTGTTCTGTATGAAACCAATACCGATACTTTGATGTATGCGCAAAATGCGGACAATCCAATAGAACCTGCAAGCCTTTTGAAGATCATGACTGCACTCATTGCAATTGAAAAAGGAAAGATGGATGATGTGGTCACTGTTCGTGAAGAAGTGCTTTCTACGCTTGCAGCGGATGCTGTTGTTGTGGATTTGACTGTGGATGAAGTGGTGACGGTCAAGGATCTTCTTTATTGCATGATGGTAGCCTCCGGTAATGATGCTGCGGTGGTGCTGGCTGATCATGTGATGGGGGATCAGCAGGCATTTGTTGCGGAAATGAACCGATATGCGGCAGAGCTTGGTTGCACGGGAACGAACTTTACCAATGTTCACGGGTTGGATGATGATGCGCAATATACGACTGCGCGTGATATTTCCAGAATCCTGGCACATGCGATTAAGAACCCCCAATTTTGTGAATTTTTTAATGCAAAAGAATACGAAATGCCTGCTACCAATAAATCAGAGGCACGAAAGCTGTCATCGCAGAACTATCTTATCAATAATGATAAGGTTGAGATCTACTATGATGAGCGTGTCACAGGCGGCAGAACAGCGGTTTGCAGCGACCAGACGCGTAGTCTTGCCATCACTGCTCAGCAAAATGATATGAATTTGGTCTGTGTTGTCACAGGCGCCAAATCCCAATATGAAAAGGATGGTTATACTGTAAAAGTTTTTGGCGGCTATGCGGAGTCCAAACAGCTCTTGGATCTGTGTTTTACCGGTTATAAAACCGCGCAGATTTTAAGTCCCGATCAGGTGCTAAAACAAAGCAGCGTGCTCAACGGAAATTGTGATGTGACTGTTGGTGCCAGAACAGGTGTATCGGCTGTGGTTGCTACCGGTGCAACAGACAACGGGCTTGTTTATCGGTATGCTGATGAGGTCAGTCTAACAGCGCCCATTCAAAAAGGTCAGACGCTTGCATCTTTGCAGATTTGGCAGGGTGCTGTATGTGTTGCGCAGACGGAAGTTTATGCAATGAACAGTGTTGCTGTGGCCGGTACTGTTTTTGAAGAAGATAACGGAAAAAGTGTCACTCTCGGTACTGGAAAAGTTGTTTTGCTTGTGATTGGTGGAATCATTGCTTTTGTATTGTGTGCGTTTGGTGTGCTCTATATCGTCCGCACCGTTCGGATCTTTAAAGTAAAAAGACAGAGCATGCGTAATAGAAGAAATCGCAGAAGGAGTCGCTAAGTTGGATAGTTGGGAAGCATTAGAGAGTGCCTGCAGACAGTGTACAAAATGCGGTTTGTGTGCCGATCGAACCAATGTTGTGTTCGGTGTAGGCAACCGACAAGCAGAGATATTATTTGTTGGCGAAGGTCCGGGGGAACAGGAGGATTTGCAGGGAGAACCCTTTGTGGGTCCTGCCGGAAAACTGCTGGATGATATGCTGTCTATTATTGATCTCAACAGAGATAATATCTATATTGCAAACATTGTGAAGTGCCGTCCACCGCATAATCGGGATCCGCAGGAAGATGAACAGGATGCATGTATCGGCTTCTTGCGCCGTCAGACGGCTCTGATACAGCCGAAAATTATTGTGTGCCTCGGGAGAATCGCAGCTAAAAAACTGATTGATCCGGACTACCGGATCACAAGAGAACACGGCACCTGGATCTGCAGAAATGGTGTATGGATGACAGCGATTTATCACCCATCAGCACTGTTACGGGATCTGTCCAAGCGTCCGGAAACTTTTGAGGATCTGCTGGAAATTCGTCAAAAGATCCGTTCTGTTTGCGAAAATACCTATTAATCCTTGAAAATCCCGTTGACACAGGATAAAAAATATGCTATTTTATTCATAATATATAATTGCTTTGATGGGAAGGTTCTGCCTGTTACTTGTTGCAGAGAGTATGCGTTTGGTGTGAGCATACACAGTAAATGGTAGATGGTCGTCCCGGAGCTTGTTTCCTGAATTGACAGTAGGGGAGCGCGGGTGTGCCCGTTACAGCATAAAGAGTGTCCGTTATTACGGAAATTCAGGTGGTACCACGGAAATTTTTTCGTCCTGAGCCTTTGGCTCGGGACGTTTTTTGTTAAGGAGTGTTTTTTATGAAAAGAGAGTTGCCCAAGGTTTATGAACCGCAACAGGTAGAAAACGAAATTTACAAAATGTGGGAGGAAAACGGTCATTTTAAGCCCAATAAGGGTCGTGATGCAAAGCCCTTCACAATCGTAATGCCCCCTCCCAATGTTACCGGTCAGCTGCATATGGGTCACGCTATGGATGCGACCTTGCAGGATACCTTGATCCGCTTTAAGCGTATGCAGGGTTATAATGCTTTGTGGGTTCCCGGTGTTGACCATGCAGGTATTGCAACCCAAATCAAGGTTGGAGAGGAACTGCGTAAGGACGGTCTGACCCGTTACGATCTTGGTCGTGAGAAGTTCCTTGAGCGTGTATGGGATTGGAAGAATAAGTACGGCAACCGCATCGTTGGGCAGCAGAAAAAGCTGGGCGCTTCCTGTGATTGGGACCGTGCACGGTTTACTATGGACGAGGGTTGCTCCAAGGCCGTTCGCGAAGTCTTTGTCGACTTGTACGAGAAGGGTCTGATCTACAAGGGCAGCCGTATCATCAACTGGTGTCCTCATTGTGTTACCGCCCTGTCTGATGCAGAGGTTGAGTATGTGGACAAGCCCGGTCATCTGTGGCACATCCGTTATCCTTTGGCAGACGGTACCGGCGGAGTGGTCGTTGCTACCACCCGTCCGGAAACCATGCTGGGCGACAGCGGTATTTGTGTTAACCCCAACGATGAGCGGTATACCCATATTGTTGGCAAAAAGGTGATTCTTCCTCTCGTAAATAAGGAAATTCCCGTGGTTGCCGATGACTATGCCGAGATGGAATTCGGTACCGGTTGTGTTAAGATGACTCCTGCCCATGACCCCAACGACTTCGAGGTCGGTCTGCGTCATAATTTGGAAGTGATCCGTGTATTGGATGACAACGGTGTTGTCAACAGTTACGGCGGTAAGTATGAGGGCATGGACCGCTACGAAGCCAGAAAAGCTATTGTTGCTGATTTGGATGCCCAGGGTTATCTGGTTAAGACGGAAGATTATTCCCACAATGTCGGTACTTGCTACCGTTGCCACAATGATGTGGAGCCGATCATCTCTGCACAGTGGTTCGTAAAGATGAATCCTCTTGCTGAGGAAGCATTGCGTGTTGTCCGAGAAGGCGAGACAAAGTTTGTTCCTGATCGGTTCAGCAAGACTTATATCAACTGGATGGAAAATGTCCGTGACTGGTGTATTTCCCGTCAGCTGTGGTGGGGTCATCAGATTCCTGCATGGACCTGCGCTGAATGTGGTCACATTACCGTTTCCCGTGAGGATGCCTGCAAGTGCGAAAAGTGCGGTAGCACCAATATCGAGCGTGACCCCGATGTTCTGGATACATGGTTCAGTTCCGCCTTGTGGCCCTTTGAGACCCTTGGTTGGCCCGAGAAGACTGAGGACTACGATTATTTCTATCCCACAGATGTGCTGGTCACCGGTTATGATATTATTTTCTTCTGGGTTGCCAGAATGGTCTTCTCTGCCTGTGAGCATACCGGCAAGACACCTTTCCACACTGTGCTGATCCACGGTCTTGTTCGTGATGATAAGGGCAGAAAGATGTCCAAATCCCTGGGCAACGGCATCGATCCTTTGGAAATGATTGAAAAGTACGGCTGCGATGCCCTGCGTATGAATATGGTTACCGGTAATGCACCCGGCAACGATATGCGTTTCTATGTGGAGCGTTGCGAGGCTATGCGTAACTTTGCCAACAAGCTGTGGAATGCAAGCCGTTATGTTTTGATGAACCTTGGCGATGACGCTAAGAACGAACTGCCTGCGCTGAATCAGTTGACTATCGCTGACAAGTGGGTGCTGTCCAAGCTGAACACATTGATCGCAGAGGTTACCGAGAACCTTGAGAAGTACGAGCTGGGTGTTGCTGTTCAGAAGGTCTATGATTTCCTGTGGGACACCTACTGCGACTGGTATATCGAGCTGACAAAGGCAAGACTTTACAGTGAAGATGCCGCACAGAAGCAGACCGCTTTGCAGGTTCTTGTTTATGTGCTGGATCAGACATTGCGTCTTCTGCACCCGTTTATGCCTTTTATCACTGAGGAAATCTGGCAGAGTTTACCTCACGAGGGGGATGCACTGATCATTGCTCAGTGGCCTGAATTCCGTGATGAACTGCAGTTCCGCACTGAGGAGGATCAGATGGAGTCTGTGATGGATGCCATCCGCGCCATCCGGAACCGTAGAGCGGAAATGAATGTCCCCCCCTCCAAGAAGGCAGCGCTGTATATTTTGACAGCTAAGCCGGAGATCTTTGTGGAAGGCGAAGGCTTTATGCAGCGACTGGCCTATGCCGACGAGATCACTATGCTGGATGCTGAGCCTGCCAATCTGGATGGTATGGTCTGCTGCACCACCAACATTGCAAAGCTCTATATCCCTATGGGCCAGCTTGTGGATGTTGCCAAGGAACTTGAGCGCATTGAAAAGGAACTGGACAAGGCGCAGAAGAATCTGCAGAGTCTGGAAGGCAAGCTGAACAATGAAAACTTCACCTCCCGTGCGCCGGAGGCAGTTGTTGCGGATATTCGGGATAAGGCAGAAAAAGCCAAGGAATTGATCACGCAGCTTGAGCAGAGCAAGGCAGCAATGGAAAAACTGTGATCTTCCGTGAGGAGAGCCTATGAATGTTAAGCATTTCCAGTATCTTGTGGAGATCGAACGAGTGCGTTCGATCTCCCAGGCTGCTGAGAATCTCTATATCGGTCAACCGAATCTTAGCAGAATCCTCAAGGAGATTGAAGCGGATGTTGGGTTTCCGATCTTCTTAAGGACTACGCATGGCGTTAGACCTACAGAACGGGGTGCTACCTTTTTGCAGCATGCCCGGAATATTCTGCGGGAGATGGAATCCATTCAAATGATGAGTCCTCACCAAATGGTGGAGGATAGATTGCGGATCTGTATACCCAGATCTGCTGTGGCATTTGGATTGGTTACAGATTATCTTAAATCCTCCTGTGATAGTCAGAACTTGAATGTTGTAATTCATGAGTGTCACGCCAAAAAAGCATTGGATATGCTGACCGGTGGCCGCGCTGAGATTGGCATTATCCGCTTTCGAGAAGGGTATGAGGAGTATTTTCAGGAAGTCGCATCCAATGCTAAGCTGACTTTCCGACCGCTTTCTGTATATGAAGATGTGGTCTTAATGCACAAAAGTCATCCTCTTGCATCTTGTGGTGAGCTGCGTGTGGATCAGCTGAAAGATTACATGGCCATTGTCCACGGAGATAATTACTTTATGCCCCAAAAGGACAGTGAGAATATTAGAAGTCAGATCTATACTGTTGACCGGCAGGCGCAGCTGACGCTGTTGACGAGTATGCGCGGCAGTTATATGTGGTCTGTTCCTCAGAACGAACAGACGCTGAAGTCGTTGGGTCTTGTCCAGAAGTCCTGTGTAGGTTATAGCAAGCGTTATAGTGAGGCGTTGGTATATAATCACCAACACACTATGAATACACTGGAATCCGCTCTTCTGGAAGAGATCCTGAAATGGTACCAAGTTGAAGATTAAAAAACAAGCAGACCGCCTTTTGACGGTCTGCTTGCTTTTTATGTGTAATTGTCATATAGATATGGGTGAATACCAAGGTGTTCACAGATTTCTCTGTATTCAGCTTTTAGCTTTTCAATATGCGTATTACTAATGCTGTTGCGTTTGATGCCTCGAATCAAAACATTTTTAGGTGTTTCCTCGGGATCAATCAACTCCAGTGCTGTGACATCATAGCCGTTGATCTGTAATACTTTACAGCGCAGGGCATCTGTGGCTGCGTCGGCCAGCTTCTGCTTTAAGATCGAATGCTCCAGTAGAAAGTCTGTGTAATTGCCCTGGGGTTTCAGCTGGTGCATCATCTCGTGATGACAGCAGGGGGTGGACAGGATCACTCTAGAACCGGAATCGATACCCTTTGCAAGTACGATATCTGTAGCAATATCACAGGCATGGAGAGAAACTGTCAGATCGGGTGTGCGCTGCACAGGAAAGTTGCGGATATCTCCGGCGATAAAGTGCAGACCGTCATATTGCAGCTGTTTTGCTATTTTGCTGCAAAATTCAATGACATCTTTCTTCAGATCCACGCAGTCCATACTGACCTCGTAACCGCGAATTACGGTGAAGTAGTAATACAACGCAAAACTCAAATAGCTTTTTCCGCAGCACAAATCCAGTATATACAGCTCGTCACCGGAAACGATGCTGTTTTCCGTGTCGGCAACAATCTCGAGGAAACGGTTAATCTGACGGAATTTTGAGCGCTTTTTATCGTAAATAAAGCCTTCCGGATCCTGAACACCCAGTGCGATCAAAAAATCTATCGGTTGGTCGGCAGGGAGGATGTACTGCTTTTTCCGGTTGTGGGAAAGATCTGCGGCAGCAGAGGTAGTCCGTTTGATATTGTTAATAACCGTGATTTTGTCCTTTTTTGAGACCTTTACTTCGCAGTTGCCACCGGTGGTCACCAAATTCAATTGCTTATAATCAGCAGGGACCATACTGAGAATTGTGTCAACTGCAGCATTCAGCGGAATGTTCTTCTGCAGCGCTTTACCGTCTGTACAAAAGGTTTCCAATGCGAGAAAGATTGTGCCTTTTATTTCAACAAGTCGTCCTGTTGTGCGGATGATCTCCTTGTTTACGGACTTGCTGAGAGTCATTTTTTGCAATGTTTTGTTTTCAAAGACAAAAGTAAGCGTATTCTTCATAGTTGAATCCTTTTTGTTTTATTGTTGAATTATTATAGCACATAACCTATTGAAAGGCAATGAAAATAAGCCGGAGGATGCAGCGTGTGTACATCCTCCGGTTTGATTTATTTTGTTTGGTTTGCAACCTCATCAAATTCTGCTTGGATTTCAGCAGAGGGGGGTGCTGTCAGAAGGGATACAACAATGATAAATACGCAGGAAATGATGAATGCGGGAAGCAGCTCATAGATATTCCACACACCGCCCAAAGGACGAACTGCCAACTTCCATACAAACACCATAATACCGCCGGACAGCATGCCTGCGATAGCGCCTGCGCGGTTGATCCGCTTCCAGAACAGGCTCATGAGCATCAGAGGTCCGAACACAGCACCAAATCCTGCCCAGGCAAAGCTGACAATTGTGAAGATAACACTGTTTTCGTTGGACGCGATCAGCATAGCAACTGCGGAAATGACCAAGAGTGTGATGCGCGTTAACCGCATTACCTGCTTGTCGGTTGCGTTCTTGCGAACAATGCCGTGATAGATGTTTTTCGCCAGTGCGGAAGCGGCGATTAACAAATAGGAATCGGAGGAGCTGATGGTCGCCGCAAGAATTCCTGCCATTACAAAGCCTGCCAGCAGAGGAGGCAGCAGATTGTTGGACAGCAAGATGAAGATGTTCTCAGCATCCGAGGATGTTGTAAGATCAGTGGGGAACAATGCACGACCGACAATACCGATAAACACAGCGACAGCAAGAGAAATAACAACCCAAACAGTGGCAATTCTGCGGGAACGGGTCAGTTCGCTTTCGTTGCGAATCGCCATAAACCGCAGTAAAACCTGGGGCATACCAAAATAACCGAGTCCCCAAGCCATACAAGAAGCGATGGAAAGAACACCGTAATTACCGGCTTCGCCAAACAGCGGCTTGCCGTTTGCAACCTGCTGTACGCCGTCTACTGTTGTAGGGGTTGCAATACCAAAGAAGTCGAAGAATCCGGGAATGGATTTTGCATTGGAAATAACAGCATCCAAGCCACCTGCAGATACTGTGCCCAAAACAACAATCAAAGTCAGTGCAATGATCATAACAATCGCCTGCATAAAATCGGAAACACTTTCAGCCAGGAATCCACCCAGCAAGGTGTACAGCAGGACGAATACGGCGCCTACGATCATCATGGGGATGTAGGGCATATTAAACAGTGTGGAGAACAGTTTGCCGCAGGTTACAAAGCAGCTGGAAGCATAAACGGTGAAGAAAATCAAAATGAATACAGCCGCAATGCTCATAATGACCTTAGTTTTCTCTTGGAAACGGTTCGAGAAAAATTCGGGCAGTGTAATGGCTTCGCCTGCTTTTTCGCTGTATCGACGAAGACGCTTGGATACGATGAGCCAGTTGAGGTATGTACCGACAGCCAGACCGATTGCTGTCCAGGCTGCGTCTGATACACCGCACCAATAGGCAACACCGGGTAAACCCATCAAAAGCCAACCGGACATGTCAGAAGCTTCCGCACTCATTGCGGTGACCCAAGGACCCAAGCTGCGACCACCAAGAAAGTATTCTTGTGAGTTTTTATTAGCACGTCTGGCAAATACGATGCCGATCAATATGACCGCACTCATATAGATGATCATAGAGATCAAAACCTGAATTGTATTGCTCATTTTGTTACCTCCGTGATTCGGCAAAATATACCATATAAGTTATCCTATAAACACGCTAAAGTCAATATATAATTTCATAGGGGTATGAAAAATAATGCAAACTATCAGAATTATAAGAGCATTTCTTTTCTGTACTCTCTTGGCGACTTTCCGAATTTTTCCTTAAAGCGTCTTGGAAAATATTATTGTGGCAATTTCCGAGATTGTCAACCGCATAGAAAGTTTTGGCTTTCTGTATGCCACCGTCTTTATAGATACAGAGTGTGTAGTCTTTAGTACGGACACTTACACCTAAATCTAATATTCTAATATTTTAAATATAAAATTTTAATACTGCATTCTCTATGTCGGCACCTGTAAGAGGTGCATCAACAGAATAATGGATTGTCCCACGGGCGTAAACAAGTTTCCAACGGACACTTGTTTACGCTAGTTTGCGACAGGTGTCGTCCTTTCGAATTCTTTAGACCATCCAAATAAGAAAGCCCACCCTGTAGGTGGACTTTCTTATTTGGTCGGAGTGTCGGGATTTGAACCCGAGGCCTCTTGGACCCGAACCAAGCGCGATACCAAACTTCGCCACACCCCGATAACGAGAAGTATTATAGTGAAATTTTTTTGCGTTGTCAAGTGCTACACAGCTTTTTCATAGAGTATACAGAAGATTATAGCACAGGAGGATGTTATGGCATACAGTGTTGAGTATAATCCGGAATTAAATCGTTATTATCCTCGGAATAAAAAGAAGATGCGTAAGAGATCAGCCAAATTGCTTTTAGCAGGTGTTGCACTTGCTGTGGGCATATACACATTTGGTAGAGTAGAGTTTCTGCAACAGCTGTTGCCGGGAGATGTGCATATCACGAAAATGGCTTTTTCGGATATGGTGCAAAGAGTAAGCGCGGGTGAACCGGTAGGGGATTCTGTGTTTTGCTTTGTGCGGGATGTAGTCGTCAACGGATATACAAAATGAAAAGAATTGCAGTTGATCCTATAACATATGTCTATTTTGCGCTACTGCTGATGTTTATTCCGATTCGATGGTTGATCGCATGGGTAATCGCGGTGCTGTTTCACGAGTTTTGTCATTTGATTGCCGTGAAGCTCTGCGGTGGAAATGTTCTTGGTGTGTCAATTGGTGTCGGCGGTATCAATATGGTGTGCGACGCATTATCCAGACGATGTCGGTTTATATCTGTTTTGTGTGGTCCTTTGGGCGGACTTCTTTTGTTGCTGCTTAGTCGGTATATCCCAAGAATCGCAATTTGCAGTTGGATTTTAAGTGTATATAATTTGCTTCCATTATTGCCGCTGGACGGTGGACGGGCATTGCGACTGCTGATCGATCGCGATTCGGTGTATTTTAAAGCGGAAAGAATCATTCTGGTGTTTCTGACTGTATTCGTTTTCGTGTTAACAATAAAAAATCGTTTGGGAATCCTGCCGCTGATGGTTGTGATCGTGCTTTGGATCAGAAATAGAAAAAGACCTTGCAATGTGCCTGCATTCAAGGTACAATAGATGCGATAATACGAAAGAGGTATGCTTTATGACCGATTTGCTGCAAAGGATCCTGCCCACTGTGCAAAAACCTGCACGATATACCGGCGGTGAATATAATGAAATAAAGAAAGAATTAAAGGATGTCCGTGTGCGCGTGGCATTCTGTTTCCCGGATACCTATGAGATCGGTATGTCCAATGTGGGTATGCGGATACTTTACGGTGTAATGAACCAAATGGATGGCGTATGGTGCGAACGGGTTTTTGCGCCGTGGGCCGATATGGAAGAGGCGATGCGCACCAATCATTTGCCGTTGTGGGCGCTGGAAAGTCAAGATCCTGTGCAGGATTTTGATATGATTGCCTTCACCATTGGCTACGAAATGTGTTATACAAATATTTTGAATATGTTAGAGCTGGCCGGTGTGCCGCTGCATTCTGCCGATCGTAAGGGGCTCAAGAACATTGTGTTCGCCGGTGGTGTATGCGCATTCAATCCGGAGCCTTTGGCGGATTTTGTTGACTTTTTCTCTTTAGGTGAGGGTGAAGAGATCACAGAGGAAATTGTATCCTTATATGACCGAGCCAAGGCTGAGAATTGGACGAAAGATGCATTTCTTTTGGCGGTTTCCAAAATTCCCGGCGTGTATGTACCTTCCTTTTATGAACACAGTTACAATAAAGATGGCACAATTGCTTCCATCACTGCTTGCGATGGTGCGCCGGAAGTGGTGACTAAAAGAATCGTGGAGGATTTGGACAACGCCTATTATCCCACAAAGATGATCGTTCCGTCCACAGAAATCGTCCATGACCGGGCAAATTTGGAAGTATTCCGTGGTTGTATCCGTGGTTGTCGTTTTTGTCAGGCGGGTTTCTCTTGCCGACCTGTGCGTAAAAAGAGCGCAGATGTGCTGTATAAGCAGGCAGTGGAAATGTTGACGGATTCCGGGCATAATGAGATTACCATTGCCAGTCTGTCGACCTCCGATTACCGGCAATTAAAAGAATTGACAGATGAGATGATCCCGTACTGTGAAGCTCATCGCATTAACCTTTCTGTGCCGTCCCTGCGGGCTGATAATTTTTCCCGTGAACTGATGCAGAAGCTACAGACTTTGCGCAAAAGCGGTCTGACCTTTGCGCCGGAAGCCGGCACACAGCGGTTGCGGGATGTCATAAATAAGAATCTTACCGAGGAAGAAATTCTCACTTCCTGTGCCAATGCATTCTCCGGCGGCTGGAATAATGTGAAGCTGTACTTTATGCTGGGTCTGCCCACAGAAACCGATGAGGATGTTTTGGGTATTGCAGATTTGGTATATAAGGTGATCCAGACCTGGAAGGATTGCGCCAGCAATAAAAAGCGTGGTCTGCGTGTCCATGTTGCGACCGCATATTTTGTGCCGAAACCCCACACACCCTTCCAGTGGGAAAAGCAGATCACATCGGAGGAGTATATCCGTCGCTGCCGTCTTCTGAAAGATCATTTCTATTCCAAATCCATCGAGTATAACTATCACACTCCCGATATCAGCCGATTGGAGGCTGTGACCGCCCGAGGTGACCGTAGACTTGGCGCAGTTATCGAGCAGGCTGCCAAGAACGGTGCGCGACTGGATGGTTGGGATGAATATTTCAATTATCAGGCTTGGCTGGATGCGTTCCATTCTTGCGGCATTGATCCGGATTTCTACACTGTGCGCGGTTACGGTGAGGATGAAATTCTGCCTTGGGATACCATTGATGTGGGCGTTACAAAGAAGTTTTTGTTGCGGGAACGCAAGCAAGCATATGCCGAAAAAATTACACCGGACTGTCGCACCGGCTGTGCCGGCTGTGGTGCCAATACATTGCTGCAGGAGGTAAAGTGTGATGCCTAGACTGTTGTTTGAAAAGACCGGTAATGCAGTATGGATTTCACACTTGGATTTGATGCGCCTGTTTCAGCGTGCATTTAAGCGTGCCGGTTTACTGCTGACCCATACACACGGCTTCAACCCCAGACCTTCTGTTTCTATTGCGCTACCGCTGTCTGTTGGTGTGGAAAGCAACTGTGAGCTGCTGGACTTTGATTTAGACGGAGATAATA
The DNA here is from genome assembly GCA_045646665.1 of Faecousia sp. Taxonomy (GTDB): domain Bacteria; phylum Bacillota; class Clostridia; order Oscillospirales; family Oscillospiraceae; genus Faecousia. Next base: position 40,856 of record JAZRLE010000032.1, read on the forward strand.
TTTCCCTGGAAGAAATGTGTGAGAAACTCAATTGTGTTCTTGTGCCAGGTGTAAAAGTGTTACAAGTGTATGACAACGGCAGGAAACTGAAAGAGTTGACCCTGTTGCATTCTGTTGTGACTTTGGAATATGATGCCGGCATTCCTGAAAATGCGAAGGAAGCAATTGAGCAGCTATTTGCATCGAGACAGTTGATCGTACCCAAAAAAGGTAAAAACGGTATGATGGATCAGGACATTATACCGATGATCCGTAAACTTGAGGTTACCAAAGTGGGTGATAGAGAAATGGTAATGAATTGTGTGGCATGTTGCCAGAATCCTACGCTCAATCCTATGCAGCTTGCTGCTGCAATCGATATGCATTTACCGGAATACAGACCGGATTTTGCCAAGTGTAAAAGAATTGAAATTTTTGATGATTCTATGACAGTTTTCAGATAAGGAGCTTTATATATGGAAGTGAATACAAACTATGTTTTGGAAGAGTGCCCCATTTGCCGTGGTAACGGCATTCTGATGCACGAGGGTGGATGGAATGTTCAGGTGGAATGCACAGACTGCAGTGCACACACTGTTTATGTAGAATATGACAATGAAACCCAGAAGCTAGAGGCTGAGGCACAGGTGGTCAGATTGTGGAATTTGGGCAAAGTTGTTCGCACAGAGATTGGTGAGTAAAAATTTTTAAAAAAAGGCTTGCTTTTTTCGGCAGGGTGTGATATTATACTGTGGCTGTCGGATGACGCAAGCAATTTCCGGGTTTGGCGAAGTTTGGTATCGCGCTTGAATGGGGTTCAAGAGGCCGCTGGTTCGAATCCAGTAACTCGGACCAAAACACGGGCTCAAAGAATGAGCCCGTGTTTTCTTTTTTAGAATTATCTGATAGGTGGTATTTATGAATTTTTTGGAAATCGCAAGAAATCGCCAGTCCTGTAGAAGCTATAATGAACATCGTCCTGTGGAGCAGGAGAAGTTAGATGCAATACTGGAAGCTGCGCGGCTTGCGCCTTCTGCCTGCAATGGTCAACCCTATCATTTGACTGTTTGCTGTGGAGAAACAGCTACGGAGGCAGAACTTGCAACACGGGGAATGGGTGGCCTTAACAAGTTTGCTGTGCAGGCACCGGTAGCAATCATTATTTCAGAACAGCCTTATGTTAAAACTGCGGCTTTGGGTGCTAAGCTGAAGAATAACGATTACCGCTCCATTGATATTGGTATCGTTGTTGCTTATCTGACTGCTGAGGCCACAGCGCAAGGCTTAGCAACCTGTATTCTGGGTTGGTTGGACGATCAAAAGCTGCGTAAGATTACTGGTTTGGATACTCCTGCCCGGCTGGTGGTACTTGTGGGTTATCCCAAAGAGGGGGAACCGTTGCGCAAGAAAACACGCAAGAATCGGGATGAACTGATAGCAATCAAGTAATTTTAGGGTATGATTATATGATAATCAACGAACAGCTTGAAACAAAGGTCACGGCAGCTTGTGATGTTCTTGTGTGCGGCGGTGGCTTTGCTGGCATTTCCGCAGCATTAGCAGCTGCAAGACAGGGTAGCAAGGTTATTCTTTTAGAAAAGGAATATATCCTTGGTGGTTTGGGTACCGCCGGTCTGATTACGATCTATCTACCCATCTGTGACGGATGCGGACGACAGGTTTCTTTTGGTATTGCTGAGGAATTGCTTAGACTTTCAATTTCTATGGGGTGTGAAGCAAGGTATCCTGAAAACTGGTTGGACACTGACGATTTATCCAAGCGCACTGAAAAGGATCAGCGTTTTTTTGCGCGATATAATCCCAGCATCTTTGCTATTCTTGTGGAAAAACTGCTTACCGATAGCGGTGTGAATATTCTGTATGGTACATATGCGGTTGGCGTCAGTAAACAGGATGATAAAATCAATGCAGTAATCGTGGAGAATAAGTCCGGCAGGCAGGCAATCTCCGTCAAGTCTGTTGTTGATGCGACAGGTGACTGCGATATTGCATATTTTTCGGATGCGCCGACTGAAACTTATAAGCAAGGCAATATTTTGGCCGGATGGTACTATTCTTTGGGTAAAAACGGATATGAACTCATTCAAGTGGGTGTTGCAGATATTCGTGACGGACAGAAGTCTGATTTGGATGATTCTCAACCTTTGATTCCGGATAGATTTACAGGTCTTGACGGTGCAGAACTGTCCCGTATGCAGCAGTTGTCGCACTCAGCAACGATGAATCACCTTCTTAAACGCAGGGAAACGGACAGCACAATCGTGCCTACATTAATTGCGTCCATTCCGCAGATTCGTATGACCAGACGAATTGAAGGTGCGTATACCCTTTCTGACAAAGAAGTACATAAATATTTTGCTGATTCTATCGGTATGATCTCTGATTGGCGAAAGAGAGGACCTGTGTATGAGGTTCCTTTCGGTACGCTCTATTCTGATAAAATTAAGAATCTGATTGTTGCGGGCAGATGCACATCTGTCACGGATCCTATGTGGGACATTATGCGTGTGATCCCTTGCTGTGCTGTTACCGGACAGGCTGCCGGCACCGCTGCTGCTATGTGCGATAACTTTACAACACTTAATGTTAGTCAATTACAGAAAGTTTTGCAGAAAAATGGTGTGGTCTTGCACGAGGAAGACTTAAAATAATCTTCAGGAGGAAAATAGAATGAATATTTATATTGCAGTTGATATCGAAGGAATCAGTGGTATTGTTAACAAGTACCAAACAGGTCAGAGCGGATATCTGTATGATGAAGGTCGCCGTATGATCACTGAAGAGATCAATGTGTGCGTTCGCGCCTGTAAGGAAGCCGGCGCTGAGAAGGTTTATGCAGCAGATGTTCACGGTGGTGTGAATGTAAATGCGAAGTGGTTGGAACTGTGTCCAGAAGCGGATGGTTATATCCTTGGCTGTGGCTATAACGACCCTACTCGTTTTCCTTTTATTGAAGAGTGCGATGCTGTAATCCTGTTGGGTTATCATGCAATGGCGGGCACTGGTGCTGCTGTCCTGCACCATACGATGGATAGTCAGAGTATTGAAAATTATTGGATCAACGGCAAGTTGGCAGGTGAGACCGCAGTGGATGCCGGCATCGTAGGTGATTATGGTAAGCCTGTTATTATGGTTTCCGGTGACGATAAGGTATGTGCTGAAGCAAAGGCTTTGATGCCCTGGTGCGTAACTGCTGAGGTAAAGAAGGGTATTACCTGTAACGGCGCACTGCTGCTGCCGAAAGAAAAGGCACATGCTTTGATTCGCGAGAAGACTATTGAAGCAATCAAGAATTTCCCCAACACAAAACCCTTGGTACATGATAAGCCTGTCACTCTGCGTGTTGAGCATACCAATCGCCGCGATCTGCCCAATCCCATGCAAAGACCTTACATGAAGATCATCGACGGCAGAACATTTGAGGTAACAGGCGACACCATGGAAGAAGCCCTGTACCGTCTGTGGTAATTGACTGTAAAAAATAATAAAAAATGTAAAAAAGTACTTGATTTTTGCTTTTTTATGTGCTAAAATACATCGGTCTGAAAAAACAAGGTGAGTCCTCTGTAGCGCCGGGAACCATATCGCCGGGTGTCCGCTGCATGAACGCCTAATTATAAGGAGGACGAAGATATGGATTTGGTTAAGGCTCTGTCCAGCCAGTACATGAAGGAGCAGCTGCCCGAAATGCGGGTTGGCGACACTGTTCGTGTGCATGTGCGGATCAAGGAAGGCTCCCGTGAGCGTATTCAGGTGTTTGAAGGCACCATCATCGCACGGAAGCACGGTGGCATCGGTGAGACCATCACTGTTCGCCGCATCAGCTACGGTGTAGGTTGTGAGAAGGTATTCCCGGTTCACTCTCCCCGTATTGCCAATGTTGAGACCATCCGCAAGGGTAAGGTTCGCCGCGCGAAGCTGTACTATCTGCGTGATCGTTTTGGCAAGGCCGCAAAGGTCAAGGAACAGGTTTAATTGAAAATTCCGTAAAAAAAGAGGGGCGACCCTCTTTTTTTATTTGCAAAAATAGTATATAATGGTAAAAACTATGTATTTATCTGTCTGGAGGTAAAATCCTTGGAGAATATAGAAAATTATTCTACAGAAAACATTGATGATTTTTCTGTTGAAACCATAGAAAATGATTCTGACATTAATCAGAACGCAGCGAACGAGATCCGAACCAAAGAACAACGGCGTAAGGGAATTCTATCGTATCTGCATGACCTTGTGTTTGGCCTGACTGGTGTTTTGCTTGTTTTTATGCTCATCTTCCGATTGGTGACTGTTTCCGGTCCGTCTATGATGCAGACACTACAGCATGGTGATAGACTGATCCTTTTGAGTAATGTTTTTTACAAAAACCCCAAATGCGGTGATATTATAGTTGCAAGTAAGGACTCCTTCAAAAACGGTGAGCCTATCATTAAACGCGTGATTGCAACTGAGGGACAGACGGTGGATATTGATTTCGATAAGGGAATTGTTTATGTCAATGGCAATCCTCTTGATGAGCCCTACACCAACACACCCACCAATCTCCGTGAAGGTATGAGTTTCCCCTTAACGGTAAAAGAAGGATGTGTTTTTGTAATGGGCGATAATCGCAACGATTCTTTGGATAGCAGAAGTCTCGATATCGGCCTTATTGACAAGCGAGAGATCCTTGGCAGAGTATTCCTCTTAATGTTACCTGGTCCTGACGGACGCACCGGTGAGCGGGATTTCAGTAGAATTGGAGTGCTGTGGTAATGGAACAGGAGAAGATGAACATCCAATGGTATCCCGGTCATATGACCAAGACCCGGCGTCAGATCGAAGCAGATCTGAAACTGGTGGATGCGGTATGTGAGATTGTGGATGCCAGAATCCCGATATCCAGCAGAAATCCGGATATCGATGCCATTTGCGGAAATAAACCCCGGATTATCGTGCTTAACCGTATGGATCTGGCGGATCCGGAGGCAACAAAGCTGTGGATGCAGCATTTTCGCAGCAAAGGCTATGCTGCCGTAGCAACGGATTGTAAAACAAAAAAAGGTATTGCTAATTTTCAACCTGCTGTTCGTTCAGTGCTGAAGGAGAAAATTGAACGCAATGCGGCGAAAGGTATGAACAAACCCCTGAAAGTAATGGTGGTGGGCATTCCCAATGTTGGTAAATCCACACTCATTAATCAAATTTCCGGTCGAAAGGGCGCAAAAGCAGAAAATCGCCCAGGTGTGACTCGCGGCAAGCAGTGGGTGAATGTGGACAGCGGATTGTTACTGCTGGATACACCCGGTATCCTTTGGCCGAAGTTTGAAGATCCGCAAGTGGGTATGATGCTGGCTTATACCGGTGCAGTCAAAGAAGGGGTTATTGATCTTGAAGAATTGGCTGCAAGACTTATGGAACTGATGCTGAAGCATTATCCACATACCTTACAAGAACGATATAAAGTAGAAGCTGAGCAGGGGACACCCGGCTATCTTCTGCTGGAGGAAGCCGGTAGAAAGCGCGGATACTTGTTAGCCAGAGGGGAAATCCATACGGAGCGAATGGCAAAGGTGCTTTTAGATGAATACCGCTCCGGCAAGCTGGGACATTTTACATTGGAGGTTCCTGAAGATTTGCTATGACGGATATGTGGGAATTTGAAAGAAAATACACGGATTTAGGTTACCGTTATATTTGCGGAGTTGATGAAGCCGGTCGCGGACCTTTGGCAGGACCTGTTTGCGCAGCAGCTGTTATTTTGCCCGCTGATGCAGACATTCCCGGACTTAATGACAGCAAAAAACTCTCCGACAAGAAACGCAGAGAGCTGTTTCCGATTATTTGCGAGAAGGCGGTTGCCTATGCCATTGCCTTTGCAGATCACAAGGAAATTGATGAAATCAATATTCTGCAAGCGACATATCTTGCTATGGAACGGGCCATTTCGCAACTGCCCGTAAAGGCAGATTTTGCACTTATCGACGGCAATCGTGCCAAGGATTTCGGCATTCCGTTGGAAACTGTTGTTGGCGGCGACGGTTTAAGTGCGAGCATTGCGGCAGCTTCCGTCCTTGCGAAAGTAACCCGTGACGATCATATGCTGCAAATGGATGCTGAATATCCCGGTTACGGCTTTGCCGTACATAAAGGTTATGGCACAAAGGTTCATTATGCGGCTTTAGGCGAATTGGGCCCCAGTCCGATTCATCGTATGAGTTTTTTGAAGAAGTTTTATGGGGAGAAATAATATTGTCGGTGCCTGGGGTGAATCCCTTGCAGCGACATACCTACAAAAGAAAAAATATAAGCTTCTGGCTACAGGATTCCGCTGCCGTTTTGGTGAAATTGATCTTATTGTAGCAGATAGAAAAAATCTGGTCTTTGTGGAAGTTAAACTGCGAAAAAGCGACCGTTTTGCCAGTGCTATGGAATTTGTTGACTATCATAAGCAGAATCGGATCCGCACAACTGCAGAAATATATCTGTCCCAGAATCCTACAGATCTGCAACCGCGCTTTGATGTAATAGAAATATATGCACCCGACGGTTTGGATACCAAAAAACCGGAAATTCATCATTTGGAGGATGCTTTTCAATGAAATTCCCTGTTTTTGATCTGCATTGTGATACAGCTACCCAGCTTTTGGGAGAACAATATGACAGAATTGACAGTCTACGCAAGAACACGTTACATATCGATTTGGAGCGGGCAACTGCTTTTTCTGGATATTGTCAATGCTTTGCGTGCTTCACTTCTGAATTAAAGAAGCTCCCGGATCACCTTTCTGTGATTGGCTTGTTTGAGAGACAATTAGCAGCAGTGCTGACCGAGGTAGAAATGAACAGCGATATAATTCGGTTGGCCTATAATGCAAAGGAAATTGAAGAAAACAGAAAACAAGGCATTATGTCTGCAATTCTGACCATTGAAGGAACCGCCGGGTTTGATTATAATGCCGAGTTGCTTGAAGATCTGTACAATATCGGTTTCCGGATTACAACGCTCGGTTGGAATGAGAAAAATCCTCTCACCGGCTCTTGCGTGACCGGCGGCGGATTGACTGAGCGGGGAAGAGCTTATGTAAAAGAAGCCCAGCGATTGGGTATGGTTGTAGATGTCAGTCACATCAGTGACGAGGGCTTTTGGGACATATTGGAGATCACTCAAAAACCTGTAATCGCATCTCACTCCAACAGCCGGACGCTTTGTGATCATCCCCGAAATTTGACCGATGAAATGTACAAAGCAATCTGCAAAACAGGCGGTACTGCTGGTGTTAATTTGTACAGCGGTTTCCTTGGAACTGATCCGACGGTGGATACAATTTGTGATCATATTTTCCACTTCTTAAATCTTGCCGGTGATGATCGCCACATTTCCCTTGGCTCTGATTTTGATGGGATCGAATCTATGCCTGCCGACTTCCAAGGTGTGCAGGATTATCAAAAATTGGCACAACGGTTATCTGAGCGTGGTCTCAGTGATCAAACAATCGAAAACATTTTCTGGAACAATGCATTGGGAGTGATAGAAAGATGCTCTATGTAAGTACAAGAAATACAAAAGATACCTACACAGCATACCGTGCGCTTGTTGAAGCTACGGCACCTGACGGTGGTTTTTATGTGCCTTTCCGTCTGCCGGAATTTACGCAGGCAGAGATGGTTGCATTCAAAACCCAGTCCTGTAGCGAAATCGTAGCACAGATTCTGAATTTGTTCTTTGGCTTGCATCTGACCGGTTTGGATGTTGAATTTAAGATCGGCAGAAATCCTTTTAAAACGGAGACAATGCAGCACAAGCTGACAGTTGCTGAATGTTGGCGCAATCCGGATGCATCCTATCGGTATTTGCTGACCTGCCTGTATGACCTTATGACAGACGGTAATAGTATGGGTAAGCTTCCGGTTGGTTGGTCTTGTATAGGCACAAAAATTGCTCTGCTGTTCGGCCTGTACACGGTTACAGAAGATATTCCAAGAACTTTGGATGTTGCGATTACTGCTGGGGATTTTTCAGATCTGACCGCTATCGCTTATGCCAAAAAGATGGGTCTTCCGATCAATCTGATCGTATGTACCTGCGGTGAAAACAGCGCATTTTGGGATCTTGTCAACAGGGGAGAGTTCAACACAAATACCAACGAGATCGTTGCAGACCGTCCCAATTATCTGGAATGCTATCTGTATCACTGCTTTGGTGCTGACAGTGTTCCGCAGTATCTTGCAGCATCTGAAAAAAAGGGTAATTTCTATATTGATGAGCTTCAACAGGAGCAGCTGCGCGCAGCGGTATTTGCAGCAGTTGTCAGCGGTAGCCGCGTGGATACTGTCGCATCCAATATGCTCCGCACCACCGGATACCGGCTGGATACCGATTCCGCTTTGGCGTTTGGCGGTTTGCAGGACTACCGCTCCAGTACCGGTATTAACACCCATACATTGATCTTGTCTAAAAAACGACCTGTATCCACAAAGGAGTGATCCAATGGCATTATACGCAATTGGAGATCTGCACCTGTGTCTTGGCGCAGATAAGCCAATGGATATTTTTGGCGGTGCATGGGTTGGGTATCTTGATAAACTGAAAGATGGTTTTTCTTCTGTGACGGAGGATGATACCACCGTGTTACTTGGTGATCTTTCCTGGTCTTTGGACTTGGAGAACGCAAAAGAAGATTTTGCCTGGATCGACCAAATCCCCGGTCGGAAGATCATTCTCAAGGGTAACCACGATTATTGGTGGAGTACCGCTGCAAAGTTCTATAAATTCTGTGAAAATAACAACTTTTCCAACCAATGGATATTGAATAACAATCATTATGAGTACGAAGGTTATGCAATTTGCGGTACAAGAGGTTGGTTTTTTGAAGAGGAACGCAGCGACGACCACGACGAAAAGGTTTTTAAGCGAGAACTGATTCGATTGGAGGCATCTCTTAAGTCTGCAGGTGATCTGCCAAAGCTGGTTTTTCTGCACTATCCGCCGAGATATAAGGGATATACCTGTGATGAGATATTAGAGCTTTTGCATCGATATGATGTCCGTCAGTGTTACTACGGGCATCTGCACGGCGCCAGCCACGGATTGGCTATGGAAGGTCAATGGGATGGTGTAAATTACAAGCTTTTGTCCTCTGATCGATTGAATTTTCAGCCATACCGCATTTTTTAATAAAAAATTTAAGAAAAGTGTGGACAATTGAAGGATTATTTGCTAATATAGTTCGGATAAAAAATATGTTTATGTGTGACCGGGAAACGGCACGCAAAATGGGAGGAAATATATAATGAACATCAAGAGCAACGAAAGAAACGGCAACAAGGCTACTATCGTGGTCGAAATCGACAAGGAACTGATGGAGTCCGGCGTTCAGAAGGCATATCTGAAGGCCCGCAAGAACATTATGATTCCCGGCTTCCGTAAGGGCAAGGCTCCCCGGAAGATGATCGAGGCTATGTACGGCGCCCATGTTTTCTATGAAGACGGTCTGGAAGAGATTTTCCCCGAGGTTTATGAGTATGCTGTTGTAAAGCAGGATGTGAAGGCTGTCGGCCGTCCCAGCCTGACCGATATGGACATCAGCGATGATGGTATCGTTACCATCACTCTGACTACCGATGTGTATCCCGAAGTGACCCTGGGCGACTACAAGGGTATCGAGGTTGAGAAGGCTGAAGCTACTGTTACCGATGAGCAGGTACAGGCAGAGCTGGACGCAATGGCACAGAATGTTGCCTCCACCGAGACCGTTGAGCGCGCTGCTGAGATGGGCGACACCGCCAACATCGACTTTGAAGGCTTTGACAACGGTGTTCCCTTTAACGGCGGCAAGGGCGAAAGCTTTGATCTGAAGCTTGGTTCCGGTTCCTTTGTTCCCGGTTTTGAGGAGCAGGTGGTTGGTATGTCTGCCGGTGAGGAGAAGGACATCGACATCACTTTCCCCGAGGATTATCACGCTGATCTGGCTGGCAAGCCTGTTGTGTTCCATGTTAAGGTCAACAAGGTCACTGTGACCAATGTTCCTGCACAGGACGACGAGTTTGCAAAGGATGTTTCCGAGTTCGAGACTTTGGATGCTCTGAAAGAGGATATTCGCGCTAAGGCTCTGGAGAAAGCCCAGACACAGATCGACAGCGCTTTTGAGCAGGCTTGTATTGACAAGGCAGCTGAGAACACCACTGTTGAGATGCCCGATGCTCTGGTTGAGATGGAACTGGACAATCAGATGGAGCGCTTTGGCTATCAGCTGCAGATGAGCGGTTATTCCGTTGAGCAGTATGCCAAGATGATGGGCGGCGACCTGTCCACTATGCGCAGCGCTTTCCGTCCTGCTGCTGAGAAGCAAGCTAAGGCCAATGTGACCCTGGCTAAGATCGTTGAGGTTGAGGGCATCGCCGTCACCGACGAGGATCTGGAGGCTGAGTACGAGTCCATGGCAAAGCAGTACGAGATGGAAGTTGACAAGATCAAGAGCATGGTTCCCGCCGAGGAACTGAAGAACAGCCTGGAGACCCGCAAGGCTGTTAAGGTGATTGTTGACAATGCCGTTGCAGTAGCTCCCAAGGCAAAGGAAGAAACCGAGGAATAATACCTCACTGAAATGGTTAGAATGTTTCAATCCCAGAAAGGAGACATGACCATGAGTTTAGTACCCTATGTAGTTGAACAGACCAGCCGTGGAGAGAGAAGTTATGACATCTTCTCCCGGCTGCTCAACGACCGGATCATCTTTTTGGCCGAGGGAGTCAAGGATACCACTGCCAGTCTGATCGTGGCGCAGATGTTGTATCTGGAGGCTCAGGACCCCGACAAGGATATCCAGTTTTATATCAATTCCCCCGGTGGCAGTGTCACCGCCGGTATGGCCATTTATGACACTATGCAGTACATCAAGTGCGATGTGGCAACCATTTGTGTCGGTATGGCTGCATCTATGGGTGCATTTTTGCTTGCTGCCGGTACGAAAGGCAAGCGTATGGCTCTGCCCAATGCTGAGATTATGATCCACCAGCCTTCCGCCGGTACCCAGGGTCAGATCACTGATATGGCGATCCATATGAAGCGGTTGGAGACTATCAAAGCTCGTATGAACCGCATTCTTGCCGAAAATGTAGGCAAGAGCATTGAAGAGGTTACCGACGCTTGTGAGCGGGATAACTTTATGACCTCCGATGAAGCAAAAGAATTCGGTCTTATCGACCGGGTGCTTGAGCGCCATTAATGAGAAAGGCGGACCTGTTTCATGTCTATAACAGATGAACAGCCGATAAGCTGTTCCTTCTGCGGAAAGCGGGAAACCCAGACACGGCTGATTGCCGGTCCCGGTGTTTATATCTGCAACGAGTGTGTGCAGGCCTGCTATGATTTGCTGCGGGAGGATGAATATAGCGCAGAAATGCCGCAGGATTTGCCTACTCCTGCCGAGATTAAGGCTTATATGGATGGCTATATCATCGGTCAGGAGGACGCAAAGATTGCACTTTCCGTGGCAGTATACAATCATTATAAGCGCATATTCCTGTCTTCTGAAACGGATGTAGAGCTCCAGAAGAGCAATATTCTGCTCATTGGTCCCACTGGTTCCGGTAAGACCCTCTTTGCCCAGACCTTGGCTAAAATTCTGGATGTTCCTTTTGCTATTGCCGACGCAACAACTTTGACAGAAGCCGGCTATGTAGGTGACGATGTAGAGAATATTTTGGTTCGACTTTTGCAAGCTGCCGATTTTGATCTGGAGCGTGCTGAGCGTGGCATTATCTACATCGATGAAATGGATAAGATTGCCCGCAAGAGTGAAAACACCTCTATCACAAGAGATGTTTCCGGTGAAGGTGTCCAGCAGGCACTTTTGAAAATTCTTGAAGGCACTGTTTCCAATGTACCGCCCCAAGGTGGCAGAAAGCATCCTCAGCAGGAGACCATTCCTGTGGATACTTCTAAGATCCTGTTTATCTGTGGTGGTGCCTTTGACGGATTAGAGAAGATCATTGAATCCAGAACCGAAAAGTCTGCAATTGGATTTGATGCGCCCGTACAGAGCAAGAGTGAACGGGATGTTGGTAAACTGCTTTCACAGGTGCAACCCCACGACCTGATCAAATTTGGTATTATTCCCGAGCTTGTGGGTCGTCTGCCGGTGATTACCAGCCTGCAAAATCTGAAGCAGGAGGATTTGATCCGTATCCTTACAGAACCGAAAAATGCGCTGACAAAGCAGTATGAAGCATTGCTTGCAATGGACAATGTGGAACTGCAATTTCAGCCTAAGGCTTTGGAAGCGGTTGCACAAAAGGCCGTAGATCGGCAGATCGGCGCTCGTGGTTTGCGTGCTGTTATGGAAGAAGTCATGACAAAAATTATGTATCAAATTCCCTCTGATCTTACCATTAAAAAGGTTGTGATCACCCCGGAGGCCATTGAAGGCAAGCAGCCGAAGATCGTGCGTGATAAAGTAAAGCCTCGTGAAAAGTTGACCACGAGAAAGTAATACCATGAGGGGGTAGTAGACTACCCCCTTTTTGTTTATATAGGAAGGAGGATGGACATGAGTAAGACTCTATTTTCCGGTAGGTTACCGGTCCTTGCCCTGCGAGGATTGGCGATTTTTCCGGACCAAACTGTCCATTTTGATGTTGGTCGTGTGAAATCTGCGTTGGCATTGGAACACGCTATGAAACACGATCAGATATTATTTTTGGTTCCTCAAAAGAATATTTTGGATGATGACCCCGATCTGAGTGGTCTGTATCCCATCGGCACTGTTGCAAAGGTCAAACAAGTGCTGAAATCCCAGGGTGAAAGTGTTCGCGTTTTGGTGGAAGGTTTGCACAGAGCGCGTATTTTGGAACTGACACAAAACGAACCGTACCTTGCAGGCATTATTGAGCCTGTCACCGAAACAACCGTTAAGGATCCGCTGCGTGGTCGCGCCCTGTGTCGCGAAGCAACGATGCTTTATTCTGCCTACAATGATGTGGCCGAACGGCCTGCTCAGGCTGTTCAGTTGAGAATTATGGCATCAGAGGATTGTGGTTTTGTTGCCGATACCATCGCGCAAAATTCCGCCATTGACTACCGCGATAAAGCTAAACTTTTGTGTCAGCTGAATCCTGTTCGTCGTATGGAAAATGCCTTGAAACTCTTGCAACAGGAGATTCAAATGCTTCATATTGAAGCGGATATTCAAGCAAAAACCCGTTCCAACATCGATCACGATCAACGGGATTATTATCTGCGTGAGCAGATCAAGACAATCCGTGAAGAACTTGGTGAGGACGATGATGATACAGAGTTTGCTGAGTATGAAAAAGAGATTCTTCTGCTGAATCTACAGCAGGAATCCGAAGAAAAGCTGCTCAAAGATCTTCAGCGATTGAAAAAGCAGCCTTACGGATCTGCAGAGGCATCTGTCCTTCGTAACTATCTGGATACAGTTTTGGAACTGCCTTGGAATCATTCTACAAAGGAAAGAATTGATGTTGCAGTTGCCAGAAAGATACTGGATAAAGATCATTTCGGTCTCGAAAAAGTTAAAACAAGAATATTGGAGACTATCGCTGTAAGGCAAATCGCACCGGATATGCCGCCGCAAATTCTTTGCTTGGTTGGACCTCCGGGTGTCGGTAAAACCTCTGTTGCGTATTCGATAGCAAGAAGTCTTAACAGAAAGTTGGCACGGATTGCATTGGGCGGTGTTCATGACGAGGCAGATATCCGCGGACATCGTAAAACCTATGTGGGCGCAATGCCCGGTAGAATCCTTTCCGCAATGATTCAAGCAGGTAGCGCCAATCCGGTACTCTTGCTGGATGAAGTGGATAAAATGGGTTCTGACTACCGTGGTGACCCCAGCGCTGCGCTTTTGGAAGTACTGGATAGTGAACAGAACAAAACTTACAGAGATCATTATCTGGAGATTCCCTTTGATTTGAGCAATGTATTGTTCATTACCACTGCCAATACTTTGGATACGATTCCCAGACCGTTGCTTGACCGTATGGAAATCATTGAAATCGGTTCGTATACCGATGAAGAAAAATTGATGATTGCCAAGAATCATTTGATTCCCAAACAACTTTCCAAGCATGGATTAAAAAAATCGCAACTTAAAATCAGTGATGATGCCATTCGTGAGATCATTCGGTGCTACACCAGAGAGTCCGGTGTCAGAAGCTTGGAGCGTTGCATTGCGGAGTTGTGCCGAAAAGCGGATATGCAGATTATCTCCACCGAGAATATAAAACGCATTACAATGAATGGTGGTAATGTGGAAAAGTATCTCGGTATCCGTAAATTCTTACCGGACAGATTGCCCGGCAGCGATCAAGTTGGCCTTGTGACAGGCCTTGCGTGGACCGCTGTGGGCGGTGAAACACTGGAAGTGGAAGTCAATGTCATGGACGGTTCCGGCAAGCTGGAACTGACTGGCAACCTTGGAGATGTGATGAAGGAGTCTGCCCATGCTGCGCTTAGTTACATTCGTGCAAATTGTCACGCGCTGGGCATTGCCACAGAGTTCTATAAGAACAAAGATATCCATGTGCACTTCCCTGAGGGCGCTGTTCCCAAGGATGGACCTTCTGCCGGTGTAACGGTGTGTACTGCGATTGTTTCTGCCCTGACCGGTGTCAGTGTTCGTCGAGATATTGCTATGACAGGTGAGATTTCTCTTCGTGGGCGGGTTCTGCCCATTGGCGGTTTGAAAGAAAAAACCATGGCTGCGCTTCGTCACGGTATTCGAACAGTGATTATCCCCAAGGACAATGAACGGGACTTGGCCGAAATTGATCCCACTGTACGCAGCGCACTGAATTTTGTAACAGCACAATCCATCGATACCGTTTTGGAAACGGCGTTGAATAAAGTGGGTAATCCCATGCCGGCGGTCATTGGGGATATCCCGGAAGACATGAAGAAAAAATCCCACAACTCTGCGATTTCTCAGTGAGGTATTGCTATGAATTTTCATAATGTGGAATTTTTGATTTCTGCAGCGGCGCCAAAGGATTTTCCGGCTAACAGACTACCCGAAATTGCGTTTGCAGGTAAATCCAATGTAGGAAAATCCTCGGTGATCAACCGAATTCTGCAGCGAAAGAATTATGCGCGTGTGGGAGAGAAACCGGGCAAAACGATCCATGTAAATTACTTTGTCATTGACAATGCGTGTTATCTTGTGGATCTGCCCGGTTACGGTTATGCACAGGTTTCTCAGAAAGAAAAGGAACGCTGGGGCCGTTTGATGGAGGATTATTTCGCTGCTGAGCGAATCGATCTGGGAGTTTTGATCGTGGATGCGCGCCATGCACCTACCAACAATGATATCACGATGGCAAATTGGTTTTTGCAAAGCGGGTGTCCCTTTGTTGTGGTTGCAAATAAGCTGGACAAGCTGAAAAAAAGCGAGCTGATACCCAATATCCAACGAATCCGTGATGATCTTGAACTGCCTGATGAATGCTCTGTGATCCCTTTTTCTGCGGAAAAGGGAACCGGTAGGGAAGAACTGGTCAAGAAAATTTTAGAAACTGTCAATGCATAATAAAAGAGCGTGTTGCTTAATTGCAACACGCTCTTAATTATAGCTTTTCTTTTGCTTGTTTCAGTGCGGTAGCCAACTGATCGGGGCAGGAGGTAGGCTTCATACCGCAGTGAATTCCGTCGATCCGCTGGATAACCTCGTCCACATCCATACCTTCCACCAGCTTGCCGATGCCCTGCAAATTTCCATTGCAGCCGCCCATAAAGTTTACATTGTGTACTTTTCCGTCTTCGATCTCAAAAAAGATCATTTGGGAGCAAGTTCCCTTGGTTTTGTATTCAAATTGCATGGTTAATTTCCTTTCTCTAAGCAATAATATCAGCCATAGTGCCGTCTACAAGTTTGACAAGTTCCATCGGCGAGAGAATCATCTGATGTCCTCTCTCACCGGCAGAAACTGCGATTTCATCAAATAACTGACAGGTTTCTTCAAAATAAGTGGGGTATTTCTTTTTCATGCCAACGGGGGAGCAGCCGCCACGAATATAGCCTGTCAGACTCAAAAGATCCTTTACAGGAATCATTGCCATATCTTTATTGCCTGCAGCTTTTGCGGCTTTTTTTAAGTCCAGCTCGCTGCTGACCGGGATGCAAAATACATTAATACCTGTTTTGCTGCCCTTTGCAACCAGTGTCTTGTAGACCTGCTCCGGCGGAAATCCCAATGCCTCAGCAGCGTGACTTCCGTTCAGGTCATTGACATCATAATCATAAAATGCCTCACGACAGGTAATCTTTGCTTGTTGTACCAATCGGACTGCATTTGTTTTTGAAGCCATTTTCATCACCTGGAACATTATACGATAGATTTCCTAAACTTGCAAGGGCGAATTGTTCTGAAGATTCAGGTTATCCTAGCTAGCGGAGGGATAAAAACATGGAAGATAACAAAAAAGACAATAATGAACAGCAAGATCAACTGGTCGAATTGGGAGCAGACCTAAGTAAAACCAGTCATGGTAATATCTACACGCTAACAATTATCGGGCAGATTGAGGGTCATCAGGTACTGCCGGAGACGGTTAAAACCACAAAGTATGAGCATATTTTACCGTTACTTGCCGGTTTAGAGGAAAGTGATGAGATAGATGGTTTGCTTCTGTTACTGAACACAGTCGGAGGCGATATTGAGGCTGGTTTAGCAATTGCAGAGATGGTTGCAGGTATGAAAAAACCAACTGTGTCATTGGTTTTGGGCGGCGGTCATTCCATCGGTATTCCGCTGGCTGTTTGTACAAAAAAATCGTTTATTACCCGCACTGCCAGTATGACGGTTCACCCTGTTCGTATGACAGGTCTTGTGGTGGGTGCACCGCAGACATTTCGTTATTTCCACAGGATTCAGGAACAGATCACTGATTTTGTTACGGCCAATTCCGGGATCAGCAAGGAAGCATTTGAGGGCTATATGATGGCAACCGGCGAAATGGCAACCGATGTAGGAACGATTCTCTACGGCAAGGATGCGGTTGCCTCCGGTCTGATTGATTCCCTGGGTGATTTAAATGATGCGCTCACGGAATTACACGCTATGATCGACCAGCAGAAGACGAATGCAAAATAATTTTTTATGTTACACTGGAAATTCGCTGTAGAATATGTTATTATAAAGTGAATGATTATCGAAAGGAGGACAGGCAATGTCGGTTTTGCAAAGTATTATATACGGCTTGGTTTCAGGATTATCAAGTTTCCTGCCTGTATCCTCCGGCGCACATCAGGCATTGATGCGATACCTGTTTGGTGCGGAGACCAGAATTCCATTACAGGAAATTCTGGTACATATCGGTGTTCTTTTTGCTGTAATTGTCGGTTGTTATGATCGAATTGATCGACTGAGAAGGGAACAAAAGTTATTATCTGTTTCTTCACGGCGTAAGAGTCATTTCTTTGACAGCAGGAGCTATTTTGACCTGCGATTGCTGAAAACTGCAACTGTTCCGCTGGTAATCGGTTTATTTCTGTTTCTTGCCACTGCGGGTATGGGGAAAAACTTACTGTCACTGATGTTTTTTTGGCTGCTCAATGCGTTGATCCTGTTGGTTGCTGACCATTGCCGTCGCGGCAATCGGGATTCCAGAACGATGTCTGCATTAGACAGTATCATTATGGGTGTTTTGGGTGCCTTATCCGTGTTTCCCGGCATCTCAAGAACAGGTATGATTTCTGCTTATGCTACAGCCCGGGGAGTGGATAGTGAAAATGCCGTGAACTGGTCAGCGCTGCTGGTTTTGCCGGCAACTGCGGTTTTAATCTGCCTTGACCTATTTTACATCGTGACTACCGGTTTTGGCGGAGGTACAGCCATTATGGTTTTGGGATATTTTCTTTCCGGAATTGCATCATTTGTTGGCGGTTATTTGGGAATATCTCTATTCAAGGTGATTTTGAATCATAACGGTTTTTCAAATTTTGCCTATTATTCTATTGGTACGGCTATGATATCCTTTTTCCTATATTTGATTACTTGATAAGGAGGCTTTTATGGCTCAACAGAAAAATAAATCCAAAGCAGATAAAACTGTCAACACAAAAAATAGCAAATCTGCTTCTAATAATGAACAAAAGAAGGTCAAAGTCTCTAATACAGATGTTCCCAAGGAACGAAAAATACCTGTGCGTTTGATTACTTCTTTGACTTTCCTTTGTTTGTTTGTATTACTTTTGATCGTTGCATTCATACCGGAAGGTGCGTTTCTTAAGTTATTTAGCAGTTTTATCCATGGCCTCATTGGCCGCGCAGGTTTTATTGTTGCGATCCCGTCTCTTTTGTATTTGTTCATTATTCACGCAGCAAGTGGTAAGCGACCGGTGATAATGCGTTCTATATGCATTGGCTCATTTATATTGAGCTGTGGTTGTATTGCTCACTTGGCTTTGGATCCGCAGAACTTGTCAACAAATATTGCGCTGATTGGCGACCTGTTCCGTGGTGGCATCGACGGAACCACCGGTGGATTAATTTGCGGTAGCATTACAATGCTGTTCCGTTGGTTGTTTGACGATGTACTTAGCTACATTATTTTTATCATTGCCGCAATTCTTACATTACTTGGCGGTATGCAGATCACAATCGCCAGTGTTGTTCGAGCCATCCAGAACAGACCTCGTTCTGAACTTGAGGAGCCTCCTGTGGAGCGGCAGGAGCCGGCTGCGGTTGTTGTCAATCACATAGCCAATAAACGAATCGCGCATTTAGAACAACAGCGGAAGCTGCGTGAAGAAAAGGCTGCGCAGGAACCAATTCCGGTGCCTACCAATAACGATCCTGAGAAGGTCAAAGATATGATCCGGCAGATCGACAGCGACATTGAGACACCTGTCAGTGCTGCTGCTGAACCGGTATCGGTGCCGCCTACAGAGGATTCTGCACCGCTGGAACCTGCATTTGAGGAACCTGTTCCGCAGGAGGTGAATCCTTCGCCTTCTAAAATGCCACCACTGGATGTGGATACTGTTGTAGAGGAAGAGCAACCGCCCGTTCCTGTGCGAAAGGTTAAACCGGAAAAAGTGACCTCCAAGGAAGCGGCATCAGCCGCAGCAGCGGTTAAAGAAGAGATCGATGAGCTCCACAAGGAGACTAAACCTGCGTACGCTTTTCCGCCTATCGATTTGCTGAAACCATCCGGGATCAGCACTACTGATGGCACAACGGAAATGCGGGAAAACACCCGTCGACTCAATGAAACATTAGCAAGCTTTAAGATCGAAGCACATATCATCAATGTGACCCGTGGTCCCAGTGTTACCCGGTATGAGGTGGAGCTGGAGAAGGGTGTCAGACTGAATAAGTTGACCACAGCTGCTGACGATATTGCCCTGAGCCTTGGCGCCACCGGTGTCCGGATCGCTGCAGTTCCCGGTAAGATCTCTGTGGTGGGTATTGAGGTACCCAATCGGGCAGTGACGACAGTTTCTCTGCGGGATGTGATCGATTCTCAAGAGTTTGCAAAGGCAAAATCCCTTTCATCTTTTGCTGTCGGTAAGGACATCGCCGGTAATTGCATCGTAGGTAATATTGCCAAGCTTCCCCATATGCTGATCGCCGGTACGACCGGTTCCGGTAAATCCGTCTGTATGAATTCCATCATTATCTCCTTGTTGTATAAGGCAAGTCCAGATGATGTAAAGCTGATCATGGTTGACCCCAAAATGGTGGAGTTGGGCATATACAACGGGATCCCGCACTTGCTGATCCCTGTAGTCACAGATCCCAAGAAAGCGGCTGGCTCTCTGCAATGGGCTGTGTCCGAAATGATGCGGCGGTACAAGGCTATGTCCGATGCTGGTGTGCGTGATTTGGAATCCTATAACGGTATGATCGATAGCCAACAGATGGAGGGCACTAAGCTTCCTCAGGTTGTTGTCATCATCGACGAGTTGGCTGATTTGATGCTGGTTGCTGCAAAGGAAGTAGAAGAATCTATCTGCCGCATTGCCCAAATGGGTCGTGCTGCCGGTATCCATTTGATCATTGCCACACAGCGTCCTTCTGCGGATGTGATCACCGGTCTTATGAAAGCGAATATTCCCTCTAGAATTGCGTTTGCGGTCGCTTCTGCGATGGAATCCAGAATCATTTTGGACACTCAGGGTGCCGAGAAGCTGGTGGGCAAGGGTGATATGCTCTATGCGCCTATCGGCAACGGAAAACCCAAGCGCGTACAGGGATGTTTTGTCAGCGATACGGAAGTGGAAGCGGTTGCTACATATGTGAAATCCAATTATATCACAACCTACGATCAGGAAGTGATGGATGAAATCGAGCGGAAAGCACAACAGACAGGCAACAAACCGTCTGCTTCCGACCCGGAGCCGAACTCTAATGAGCTTGACGGTGATGAAATGCTGCCTGCAGCGGTTGATGTGATATTGGAAATCGGTCAAGCATCTGTGTCTATGCTCCAGCGTCGGTTGAAACTGGGATACTCCCGCGCCGCCCGAATCGTTGATGAGATGGAAGAAAAGGGCATCGTAGGACCTTATCAGGGCAGCAAACCCAGAGATATCCTCATTACTAAGGAGCAGTGGGCAGCTATGCGTGCCGGTGGTACCGAACAGATGGGTTTTGACGATTTGCCCGACGACGAATAATTCTATTCCAGACAATCGTCTGTTTTAGAGCCAGCTGATTTATCAGCAAAATATTTTGCATCGCATCCGGAGTGCCGGAGCGACAGCAAGGAGGAAAATTTATGAAGAAAACAAATGTAAGAAGTATGGTGGGAATTGCACTGCTGATCGCAATTGTGGTTGTTCTGCAGCTGCTGGGGCAATTTATCAAGTTGGGACCGATGGTTTCTGTTTCGCTGGTTCTGTTGCCGATTGTGATTGGTGCAGCTTTTTATGGACCGGGCGCCGGCGCAATCCTCGGTTTTGCCTTTAGTGTTGTGGTGCTTTTGCAACCGGATACCGCATTTTTCTATGGTATGAGCGTCATCGGTACCGTTGTCACTGTATTGGTCAAGGGTACACTATGCGGTTGGTTGGCAGGTCTTGTTTATCGAGCTCTTGAAAAGAAAAACACATTGCTTGGCGTGGTTCTTTCTGCGATTATTTGCCCGATTGTCAATACTGCTATTTTCTTTGCTGGCTGCTGTACTTTCTTCTTAAAACCGTTGGCAACATCCGGAATCGAGAATGTTCCGTTCTATGTAATCACCGTGTTCATTGGCTTTAACTTTATTGCGGAATTCCTTGTAAATGTTCTCTGCTGCCCGATTATTGTACGGCTTCTTCAAATCGTCAAAAAGAATGTGTAATATCTATTAAATACTGAGCTGACAGCAACTGCTGTCAGCTCTTTTTTTGCATATTGCAGGATTGGTGTCATAGGCTTAAGCAGGAGTGATGCAAATGAGATGCGCATGGCAGGCTTATATCAATCTGTTACCCCATCGGATGCGGCAGGAAGTGGACAAGTTTGGTAAGGATACTTTACAGGAAATGCGGATTAGAGAGGGACAGGCCCCTGAACTGCTGATGTATAATGCTGTCCATCGATTATCCGCGCCTGCAACAAAAGAAGATATTTCCTTTATAATCAACAGCGCTTCAGAATATTCACCTTGGACGGCAAGAACAATTTCGCAGGGATATTTGACAGCACCCGGTGGTCACCGAATTGGAGTTTGTGGAAAAGCAACCGTAAATGACGGAAAAATCAATGGTATTTCTCATGTAACATCCCTGTGTATGCGCGTTGCCAGAGACTTTGTTAATATTTCCCGAAGCGCTGTTGATCTATCAGATTCCATACTGATCATCGGTCCACCTGGTAGCGGTAAAACGACATTGTTGCGTGATTTAATTCGTCTGAAATCTAACTGCGGACAGGGGAGTGTTGCAGTAGTGGACGAGCGGGAAGAGATATTTCCGCTGTATAAAGGACAAGCCTGTTTCCCTGCAGGCGACAGAACAGATGTTCTTAGCGGAACACCAAAGGCATCGGGCATTGAGGCGGTTCTTAGAAGTATGAATCCGACCTGGATTGCCGTTGATGAAATCACAGCGCAAGAAGATTGTGCGGCGATTCTTCACGCTGGTTGGTGCGGTGTTAATATACTGGCAACTGCACATGCCGGTTCTGTGCGTGATCTTAGGTACAGATCTGTGTACCGACCGTTGATTGAAAGTAAACTTTTTGCTAATGCTCTTGTCTTACGCAGGGACAAGTCGTGGACGATGGAAAGGATTACATTATGATGATAAAAATTGCGGGAGTAATTTTGGTGATTGCCAGTTGTGGGGGTGTTGGGTTTCGGATTGCAGCAAACCATCGGAAAGAAGAAAGAGCACTGCGCCAACTAATCGGGATCTTAGATTATATGGAATGTGAGTTGCAATATAGGATGACACCACTTCCGGAACTATGCCGGCAAGTCGCAAGAGAATTCAAGGAATTGTCTGGGCAGGTTTTTTACCAGCTTGCATTGGAGATGGAATCACAAATATCGCCGGATATGGAGCATTGTATGGCCGCGTCGTTGCGAAAAGTGAAGGATTTACCGCCTGTTACATACGAAGCATTGGAGTTGCTTGGACATACTATGGGTCGGTTTGATATTGAAGGTCAAATAATAGGCCTGGAAACGGTACGACAAGAGTGCCGCCGTAATCTTACGAACCTTACCGACAATCGAGAAACGAGGCTCAGAAGTTATCAAACTTTAGGTTTGTGTGCCGGTGCTGCGTTGGTGATTCTGTTCATTTGAGTATGGAAATTGATTTAATTTTTAAAATTGCCGCGGTCGGTATTATTGTTTCGATATTGAATCAAGTTTTGTCTCGTTCCGGACGGGAGGAGCAGGCGACTATGACCACGCTGACAGGACTTATCGTTGTTCTTATGATGGTGGCGCAGAAAATTTCAGAGCTGTTTGATATGGTAAAACGGTTATTTGATTTGTGATGGATATTTTTTTGAAGACAGTTGCCGGTATTTTGACCGCACTTGTTTTGTGGATAACGCTGAGTCGGCAAGGGAAGGATCACGCAGTTTTGCTGACTGTTGCCGTGTGTGCGATGGTTGTCACAGTTGGGATCACTTTTTTACAGCCGGTGGTAGCATTTTTGCGAAAAGTACAGGCTATCGGAGAATTGGATGAGGACCTTGTGTCTGTGGTTCTGAAGGCAGTTGGCATTGGATTAATTGGTGAAATTACAGTGCTGATTTGCAAGGATGCCGGAAATGAATCTATGGGGAAAGCACTGCAAATCCTGACAACAATGGTAATCCTTCGGATATCCATCCCCGTATTTGAGAAACTGCTGTTACTACTTGAGAGAATATTGGGGTCAATATGAATAAATGGATCATCGCTATATTGCTGTTGAGCTTGCTTGTGTTACCAGTATCGGCAATGGAATTTACAGCGCCGGATGCACCTGATACAGCGCAAAAATATATGCCGGAGGAAGAAGAAACATTTGCCCAGGGTATATGGCATATCATTAAAACCGTAATGGGAGATTTGCGACCGAACCTTGCTGACGCAATGACAATCTGCCTGCGCGTTATCGTCTGTGTATTTCTGATGGGAATTTTCAGCACAGTCTGTCAAAGTGCAACTAACAGTATACGGCTTACGGGTGCAGTTATTATTGGCATTATTCTATTAGAACCTGTCAACGCTATGCTTACATTGGGTACAGATACAGTTCGACAGCTCAGTGATTACGGAAAGTTGCTACTGCCTGTTATGACCGCTTCACTGGCAGCACAGGGAGGTTGTACAGCATCTGCCGCTCTCTACACCGGAACGGTCTTTTTTAATGCTGTGCTGTCAACTGCAATTAATAAATTGGCTGTGCCTGCTCTTTATATCTATTTATGTCTGTGTGTAGCCGACTGCGCATTGGAACAGGATATGCTGAAACGAGTTCGGGACTTTATGAAGTGGATAATGACTTGGAGTCTAAAATGGACGCTTTATATTTTTACTGGCTATATCAGCATCACTGGTGTAGTTAGCGGTGTTGTGGACAGTTCCACATTAAAGGCTGCAAAACTGACTATTTCCGGAATGGTGCCGGTTGTTGGCGGAATCTTGTCCGAGGCATCGGAAACAATTCTTGTTAGCGCCGGTGTTATGAAGAATGCTGCAGGCATATATGGCATTTTAGCTGTTTTGGCAATTTGTGCAGGCCCATTTTTGAAGATTGGCGTTCAGTACTTGCTTTTGAAACTGTCCGGAGCAGTTTGTCATATGTTTGGTTACAAGCCCTCAGTCACCCTTGTACAGGATTTTACGACCGGGATGGGAATGATTCTGGCTATGACCGGTTCTGTCTGCATATTGTTGCTGGTAAGCCTTGTGTGCTTTATGAAGGGAATTACTTAATGAAACATTATGTAATTGCTATTGTATCTGCTGCAATCATTTGTGCGGTAGGTCGATCGCTAATCAACGAAAAGTCAACCGCAGGTCAATTGGTGCGTTTGCTCACCGGTATTTTAATGTCAGTTACGCTGGTAGCACCAATTGTGAATATTTCCTTTGAGAACATTGTATCGTATATGGATGGGCTTGCAATTGAGGCTGATTCCTATATAACAAAGGGAACTTCTGTTGCGCAAGAAAGCATTGACGGAATCATAATATCGCAAACGGAAGCATATATCTTGGACAAAGCCGATCGTATGGGCGTCCGGATATCTGTGGAGGTGGAGTTGGATGAAGATAATGATTCGGTCCCCTGTGGTGTGACTGTCAAGGGAATGGTATCACCCTATGCCAAGGAAGTCATCAGCAAATATATCGAGGATACATTGGGGATTACAAGGGAGAATCAGAAATGGACATAAAGCAGTTGTCGGGAAAAGTCAAAAATGTGCTTAAAAATTACAAATATGTGGTCGTTATTCTGTTAATCGGACTTGTTTTCCTTGTTCTTCCGGAGCGATCTGTCAAAAAAACAGATGTGTCGGATCTTTCAATGCAAAATATACAAGGTTTGGATGTAGAGGCACTGGCTGAAATATTACAATCCATTCAAGGTGCGGGGAAGGTTGAAGTGTTGCTTTCTATGGCATCAGGTGAGAAAACGGTATATCAAACAGACACGGATACATCCCAAGATGGTGATGGTAACTCCACCAAAATACAGACAGTCATTTTAACAGATTCTCAAAGAAGTGAATCCGGTCTGATAACCCAAGTGATCCCGCCGACATATCTTGGTGCTGTAGTGGTATGCCAGGGCGCCGACAGCCCGACAGTAAAGCTTGCTGTGACGCAGGCGATTGCTAAAATTACCGGTCTTGGTACAGATCGGATTTGTGTGTTAAAGATGAAGTGATTAGGAGGCATTGCAATATGAAAATTTGGAAAAAGAATTTGGTAGCCGGTGCTGTTCTTTTAACGGTATGCGGTGGAATTTATGCCAACTGGGCATACTCGCAGGATCAGGCTGTGGCTGATTTGACGGATACGCTGGACGAAAATAAGATCTTGTCAACGGATAAACTGGTCATGGCAGATGACAGTAGTGTTTTGGGAAGTGACAGTGTAGATACAATGACCGATTATTTTGCTGCCGTGCGACTTTCCAGACAAGAGGCGCGGGACAATGCGGTAAATCTGTTGCAGGAAACGATGGCTTATGATGATGACGGCAGAACACAGGCTTCGGCCGAATTGGAAGAATTGGTGAATGTTGCCCTGTGTGAGGCGCAAATAGAAAGTCTTGTAATTGCAAAAGGTTATAAAGATTGCGTTGCCTACATTGCCGATGATGCCATCTCTATCGCTGTTGCTGCACCGGAAGGTGGGTTACAACAGCCGGATGTAGCGGTGATCTCTGACATAGTAGTCACACAATCGAAGTACACGATGGATCAAATCTATGTTGTGGAAGTAAAATAGCAAATTCCCCCCGGAGTAACACTCCGGGGGATTTATCTGTGAAAGAAAAGTATTGTATTTTTTTGGATATGTGGTACAATAAACAAAAGTATGTCGTGTATCTGCATGACGCAATTTTAGGAGGTATTTCCATGGCAGAGAGCAAACAGTATATTACACAGGTGCAAGACAATGGTTCCGTACTGATTTCTGAGGATGTAATTGCAGAGATCGTTGCCCACGCTGCCGCTGAAGTAGAGGGTGTTGTGGGTCTAAATAACAAGCCCGGTTCTGATATAGCGGAGTTGATCGGTAAGAAAAACTGGGGTAGAGGTCTGAAGATCACAGTTCTTGAGAACAACTCTGTTGAGCTTGATTGCAATATTACTGTCAACTACGGTCAGAATGTGGTTAATATCGCGAAGGCGGCGCAGAAAGCCATTATCAATGCATTGGAGTCCATGGCAGCAATTGAGATCGCCGCTGTAAATGTAAATATCTGCGGTATCACCCGTCAGTGAGGTATTCTTTATGACAAGAGCCAATGCCAGAGAATTGGCAGTACATTTGATTTATGCCCGTGAATTTACAGGCGATGAGCCGGAGATGATTATTGCCACCCGGTTGGAAAAGGAATACTACAGCCAACTGTCTGCGGAAAATCCTGTTTATGAGGATCGTCCCAGCCGTGCACAGAGGGCATATATTGACAGCGTTGTTACCGGTGTAGCTAACCGTATTGAAGAACTGAACGAAATCATCACCAAGTATTCTATCGGTTGGGACATCTCCCGTATTTCCAAACTGACACGCACGATCCTGCAACTGGCAATTTTTGAAATTTTATATGTTGCTGATGTACCTACCGGTGTTGCCATTTCCGAAGCAGTTCGCATTGTGAAAATGTATGACGGTGAAGATGCCGGTTCTTTTGTTAACGGTATTTTGGGTAGTTTTGCAAGAGAATTGAATACTGAGGTAAATGCATGAGTGTTATCGGCTTTGATACCAGTAATTACACCACATCTATTGCCTATTTTGACGGGCAGGGAGGCATAAACTGCTCCCAGCTTTTGCCCGTCCGGGAAGGTGAACTGGGTCTGCGTCAAAGCGATGCGGTATTTCAACATACGAAAAGCCTGCCGGCGCTTACCGGCAGGCTGTTTTCCCATATCCGGGCAGATGAGATCACCGCTATTGGCGTCAGCACCCGCCCCAGAGCGGTGGACGGCAGTTATATGCCCTGCTTTATAGTTGGCTATTCACATGCAAAACTACTGTCTGATGCGTTACACGTGCCTTTGATCGAGTGTTCCCACCAACAAGGTCATGTGGCAGCGGCGCTGTGGAGCGCTGGGCGGTTAGATTTGATGGACGAACCCCATCTTGCTTGGCATCTGTCCGGTGGAACCACAGAACTGTTACTGGTTGAACCGGATGATAAAAATGTTCGTTGTACCTGTATTGGCGGTACATCCGATATATCTGCCGGTCAGCTGATCGATCGTACCGGTCAATTGCTTGGTCTGCCGTTTCCGGCGGGTAAGCATTTGGATGCATTGTGTAGTGTCGCTAAAAATTCAGACTTTTTCCGTGTTAAATGCCCGGAATATATCTTTTCATTGTCAGGTGTACAGAATAAAGTAGCCCAGTACTTTGATACCTGCGCAGATAAACAGGAAACAGCCGCCTATGCGTTGCGTTGTATTTGTTATGCGGTACTGACAGCAACAAAAAATGCGATGAAGCAATATCCCGGTCTGCCGGTAGTATTTTCCGGAGGTGTTGCATCAAACACTATGTTACGGCAACAACTAAAACCGCTGAATCCTGTTTTTTCTGAACCGCAATATTCTACTGACAATGCGATGGGTGTTGCTGTACTAACACATCGTCTTCAGGAGTGAAAATATGTCTCAACAGGTACTGACAATCACACAAATCAATGAATATATCCGTAATTTAATGGATGGGGACAGTTTGCTCCTTTCTGTAGCTGTCCGTGGTGAGATCAGTAATTACAAGGTGTACCCATCTGGTCACCACTATTTCACCTTGAAGGATGACGGTGCGGCGCTGAAATGTGTAATGTTTCGTGGTAATGCGTCCCGTTTGCGTTTTCGTCCGGATAACGGTCTGCAAGTTATGGCAATGGGCAAAATTTCTGTATATCCTCGGGATGGCGCCTATCAACTTTACTGCACCGCATTGATTCTGGATGGGGTAGGCGATCTGCATACCGCTTTTGAACAGCTAAAAAGCAAGTTAGCTGAGAAAGGTCTTTTTGACCCACAGCACAAAAAACCAATACCTGCATTTCCTAAGGTGATTGGTATTGTCACAAGTTCTGCCGGTGCTGCTGTTCATGATATGCTGCGAATCCTTAACAAGCGATATCCGCTATGTAAAGTTCGATTGTTGCCGGTGCGGGTCCAGGGTGCTGAGGCGCCGGAGGAGATTGTTGCCGCGATCCGCTATGCAAATCACTTTGCATTGGCAGACCTGCTTATTGTGGGGCGAGGCGGTGGATCTATTGAAGACCTGTGGGCATTTAATGATGAACGGGTTGCTCACGCAATTTATGACTCCGAAATTCCGATCATTTCCGCCGTTGGCCATGAACCGGATGTGACCATCTCTGATTATGTGGCTGATTTGCGTGCAGCGACTCCCTCTAATGCTGCGGAGCTGGCAGTACCGGATAGTGATGCATTGCGACAGAGTTTGGATGCAATGTCATCGGTAATGGAGACGGCGATTATGCGTCATATCAAGACCTCAGGACAGCACCTGCGTATGCTTGCTGCCAGCCCGTTGCTGCAAAGCCCGGATGCGTTTGTACAGCACAGAAGAAATCAGTTGGAATTACTCAGCAATCGACTTTCTTCTCGACAAGAGCAAACTGTCAGTCGCTATCGCAACCGTTTTGTAGCTGCTGCCGCCAAGCTGGATGCGCTCAGTCCGCTTAAAGTGCTTACCCGTGGTTATGCCGTTGTAAAAACGGGGCAGGGAAGTGTTGTGCGGTCGATCAAAGAGGTCGCTACCGGGGAGCAAATTGCGGTTACCCTCAATGATGGCACGGTAACTGCTGAGGTTATCAATGTGAAGGAGGATGCGTTATGAGTCAGAAAAATCCTACATTTGAAGAAAATTTACATCGCCTTGAGCAGATCGTACGGAAGATGGAGCAGGGTGATGTTGCACTGGAAGAGTCACTGAAGCTTTTTCAGGAAGGAACTGAATTGGTTCGCAAGTGCACAGTGCTACTTGACAACGCCCAGTTACAAGTGAATCTGATCACCACCGGACCTGACGGTAACCCTAAAGAGGAGAAATTCAATGCTGAATTTTAATGAACAGAATCAACAATATCTGGATTTTATAGAAAATTATCTGGATAAACAGTGTTTTTGTGACGCCAATGAACCGCAACAGGAGTTGTTTGATGCTATGCGTTACAGCCTGTTGGCAGGTGGAAAGCGGTTGCGCCCTATATTTGTTTTTGATTTTTGCCGTATGTGTGGTGGCGATTGGCGGTCTGCCGTTACCTTTGCCGCAGCAATTGAAATGATCCATACTTATAGTTTGATTCACGATGATCTACCTTGTATGGACAATGATGATTACAGAAGAGGCAGATTGACCAATCATAAGGTCTATGGTGAGGCAACTGCTGTGCTTGCCGGTGATGCTCTGTTAACAGCAGCCTTTTCATACTTAGCAAAAGCACCGTTTTCTGCCGATATCCGTATTCGTGCTGTTGAAATTCTGTCAGCCTGTGCTGGTGAACTGGGAATGGTCGGCGGTCAGATGCTGGATATGCAGAGCGAGCAGCGGCAGTGCACCAAACAGGAAGTTTTGGACATCCAAAGCAGGAAGACAGGTGCGCTGATCCGAGCTGCCTGTATGTTGGGTGTTTTGGCAGGGAATGGAAGCGATGAACAGTTGCGTGCTGCCAATGAATTTGCTGCCAATCTTGGTCTGGCATTTCAAATCCGCGATGACATGTTGGATGTGATCGGCAATGCGAAAGAGTTAGGTAAGGCAGTTGGTGTTGATGCAGATAAAAATACCTTTGTTCAACTTTACGGCCTTGATGTATGTGATGAGATGGTTCGCACCCATACCCAAAAAGCGCTTTCTTATTTGTCAGTATTTACTGATGACAAATATATGATAGAACTTGCCAAGTTATTGACTATCAGAACAGTTTAACTCAAATAAGCGTACCCTTCAAAAAGGTACGCTTATTATTATTTATTCGCCAAAAGTAGTGTGAATGATCATAACA
The DNA here is from genome assembly GCA_045646665.1 of Faecousia sp. Classification (GTDB taxonomy): domain Bacteria; phylum Bacillota; class Clostridia; order Oscillospirales; family Oscillospiraceae; genus Faecousia. The sequence goes on from JAZRLE010000032.1 coordinate 71,017, forward strand.
TTACATAAAATTACAGTTGCTTTCATTATATTAGTATGGTATAATTCAAGAAAATGGTAAGTTATTGCTAAAATTGGAAAAATTCTAATTTTTCTCTTATTTTTTGAAGGATTAATATATGAAACACTACAGAATTGCAAGCTTGCGTGTTGCGATGAAAACCTTTGGTCGCACAGAAGAGCAGGCAAGGATTTATGAAATACCCGTGGAAGCAGAACCGGATTTCACCATTTCGAGCAACATGGAGAAAATGCTGACGGAAAATCACCATCTGACGGCTGATGAATGTGAGTATATTTCCAGTGGCGAGAGTTTTTATACACAGATATTGGCTCATAAAGGTATGATGCTGCATGCATCCTGTGTTGTTGTAGATGATAAAGCATATCTGTTTTCTGCGCCTAGCGGCACTGGTAAATCCACACACACAGAACTTTGGCTCAAATTGTTTCCGAATCAGGCATATATCCTCAATGATGACAAACCTGCCCTGCGTTTTGAGGACGGTGTATGGTATGCTTATGGAACACCTTGGAGCGGTAAGAATGATATTAATCGCAACACACGAATACCTGTTGCCGGTATTGCCTTTTTAGAGCGCAGCAAAGAGAATTCCATAGAACATCTAAGTGGTTCTAATGCCATCACTGAGATACTTAACCAAACATTGCGTCCGTTGCACCCATTCTACCGTGTTTGTGTTTTGGAAAATTTAAACAACTTGATTTCGAGGGTTCCAATTTGGAAATTAAAATGTAATACTGACCTGTCTGCTGCGATGGTATCTTATCGTGCAATGGCAGGGGTGAATAAGGAGAATAAAAATGAAGCTTAAAGATGGATTTGTTTTGCGTGATGTCGCCGGTCAGACTGTGGTACTGCCTTCCGGCGGTGATTTAGACCTAAATATGATGATCACCTTAAATGATACCGGTAAATTCCTGTGGAAACAGCTTGAAATCGAAAAACAGGAGGCTGATCTTGTGGATGCATTGCTTTCTGAGTATGATGTTAACCGGCAGACTGCAGAGTCTGCTGTTGCAGGCTTTGTTGCCAAGCTGAACGAGTATGGATTCCTCACGGTCTGAATACACACAACTGGATCAACTGATGCCTTTGATTCGTGAGAAACTTACGGCCGGACATAGTGTCCGTTTTTCTCCTCGGGGTATCAGTATGCTTCCAATGTTGCGTCAGGGGATTGACAGTGTTATTCTATCACCGATTCCTGAACAATTGAAAAAGTACGATTTACCCCTTTATAGACGGGACAACGGTCAATATGTTTTACACCGCATTGTAAAAACGGGTCAGACCTACAGTTGTGTCGGTGATAACGAATACATTATTGAAAATGGGTTGCGCAAAGATCAAATGATTGCGCTTGTTACAATTTTTTACCGTGGTAGCAAAGAGATTGCTGTTACAAATACAAGCTACCAATTTTACTGCCGAATTTGGCATTTTAGCCGTCCGCTTAGACACATTCTTGTGCGCGGGTTTCGATGGCTACGGAGGCATATTCAATGATGACATCAGGTGTCACTTTTAAGTGGTTGCTCAAAAAAATACGCAAAAATATCCCTGTTTTATTATTACTGACACTGTGCAGTATCGGTTCGTCGCTGATCGGCGTGTTTTTTGCATTAGGAACAAAGAATGTCATTGATGCCGCTGCAGCGGGGGATAGAAATGCTTTCATTCGTTCGTGCATCATACAGGTTTGTATCGTTTTTTTTATCATTTTGTGCAACGCACTTTTTCAACATTTACGCGATCGAACACATGCAGTTTTAGATAAGTCTTGGAAACGAACACTGCTGCAAAATTTAATGATAAGTGAATACCGTGATGTTTCTGCTTTTCATAGCAGCGAATTATTAAACAGGCTAAACAATGATGTTCGTACATTGGTTGACAATATTGTAAACCTGCTACCGAACTTGTGCTCCATAATTACAAAATTGGTAGCTGCTTTTGTGGTCCTTGCCACTTTAACACCATGGTTTGCTTTAGCCTTGTTTTGTGCCGGATCGGTGCTTGTTTTCTTTACAGGTATTTTCCGGCGGCATTTAAAAGGCTTGCATAAACGGGTTAGCGAATCCGACGGTCGGGTGTTAGGTATTCTTCAAGAAACATTGGAAAAGCTTCTTGCTGTACAAGCAATGAGAATAACCGATGAAATTGAGCGACGCACACAAGTTCGTTTAGAAGACCGCTTTTCCATTCAGATTAAACGCAAAAATCTTACCTTGTTGGCAAACACCTGTGTAGGCATTGTGTTTCATATTGCCGGTTTTGCTGCTTTGGTTTGCTGTTCTGCCGGTTTGCTCAACGGAACTATGAGTTTTGGTATGATGACAGCAATTATCCAGTTGGTCAACCAACTGCAGACTCCACTGGTTGGTCTTTCCGGGATTATGCCACAACTTGCATCTGCCGCTGCATCTGCAGAACGGCTTTATGAACTGGATAATCTACCTAAGACGACACTGTGCAGCGAAGAACCCGCTGATGCGATCTATGACCGTATGGACGGAATTGTCGCTGAAAATCTAACGTTTACTTATGACCGGGATTGCGTTTTGGATCAAGCCGATTTTTCTGTTCCAAAAGGTTCCTTTTGCGTAATCACAGGTCAATCCGGCGCAGGAAAAAGCACAATTTTAAAGCTTTTGTTGGGAATCTTTTCTCCCGAAAGTGGAGAACTGTATTTGCGTTGCGGTGCTGATAGGATTCCTGTCAACGCAGGTACGCGACAGCTGTTTGCTTATGTTCCGCAAGGAAATCTTATCTTCAGCGGTTCCATTCGCGATAATTTGCTGGTTGTCTGTCCGGATGCAACACAGGCACAAATTCAACAAGCTGTTTATGTCAGCACGATGGATGCATTCCTTCCGCAGTTACCTGACGGACTGGACACTATCTTAGGTGAAGGCGGAGCCGGTCTTTCTGAAGGGCAGGTACAGCGTCTTGCTATTGCCCGTGCAGTTTTGGGCGGTGCGCCGATCCTGTTACTGGATGAATGTACATCGGCTTTGGATGTACAAACAGAGATTGCGGTTCTTGAGCGTCTACGCCGACTGGAAAACAAGACTTGTATTGCGGTAACGCACAGACCGGTTGCTGAATCGATCTGCAATGTTAATATTAAAATCAACGGTTGTAAAACCGATACTTTCATTTAATTATTAATACCGAGGAGTGTTATGTATGAAGCGTGAAGATGTAAACCCATACAATCATCAGGCTGATCTTGTACACAACGACACAAAAAATCGCAAAACAACGAAATTTTTTGAGCATTGGCACATTGTCAGTATATGGCTGATTATTTATGATATTATTGTGTCCAATGGCGCATATTTTCTTGCACTTTGGCTGCGTTTTGACTGCCGTTTTTCGGAGATTCCTGAGGAATATCTGTCCGTTTTTTTACGCTTTGCACCTATTTTCTCCGTTGTTGTTCTTGGTGTATTTCTGCTTTTGCATCTGTATCAAAGCGTGTGGCGTTTTGCCAGTTATCACGAATTTGAGCGGGTGATCTACGCAATTTCTATTACTACACTAACACATATATTGTGCACTGTCTTTTTCTTCCGCACAATGCCGGTTTCCTATTATATCTGTGGACCCATTCTTCAGTTTGGTTTGGTTTTGTTTATCCGGTTTGCTTATCGCGTTGTTTTACTGTTGCGTAACAAGCGAAGAACCGTTGCCAATACCGAGATAAAAAACATTATGATTATCGGTGCCGGCAGAGCCGGTCGTATGATTCTTGAGGATATTGTCGGAAGAGTTTCCGTTAATGAGAAAGTCTGCTGTATTATTGATGACAACCGTAATAAATGGTATCGTTATATTGAAGGCGTACCGATCGTTGGCGGTAGAGAAGATATTCCTGAGAATGTCAAAAAATACAACATCGACAAAATCTATCTTTGCATTCCCAGTGCATCGGCCGCGCAGCGTCGTGATATTCTGGATATTTGTAAACAGACTGATTGTGAACTGAAGAACCTTCCCAGTGTGTATCAGATGCTGGAGAATAATATTACTGTTAATTCTATGCAGGAAGTCAGTGTTGAGGATCTGCTGGGAAGAGAACCTGTTACAGTCCAGATGGACGAGATATTCCGTTTTATCACAGACAAGGTGATCCTTGTTACCGGTGGTGGTGGTTCTATCGGCAGCGAACTGTGTCGACAGATCGCTAAAAATAATCCGAAGCAGTTGATTATTTTTGATATTTATGAAAATAACGCATATGCGATCGGTCTTGAACTTCGGGATAAATATCCTGATTTGAACCTGCAGATTTTGATTGGTTCTGTCAGAGACAGTATGCGCATCAATCAAGTGTTCCGGGATTATAAACCGGATGTTGTATACCACGCAGCTGCGCACAAGCATGTGCCCCTTATGGAGGACAGTCCCTGCGAGGCAATCAAGAATAATGCCATCGGTACTTATAAGACGGCATATGCCGCTATGATGAACGGCTGTAAGCGTTTTGTTTTGATCTCCACAGATAAGGCTGTTAACCCTACTAATATTATGGGTGCATCCAAGCGGATCTGCGAATTGGTGATTCAGGCTTTGAATCAAAAAGTGCAGGATGGAACGATTTCCGGTCTGCACCCAATCTATATGCATTCCAATGATAACAGCGGTAAAGCGCCCGATGATGTAAGCAATAGCTTTACTGCGCAGACAGGTTTTGTTGCTGTCCGTTTTGGTAATGTTCTTGGCAGTAACGGTTCGGTTATTCCGCTGTTCAAGGAGCAGATTGCAAAGGGTGGTCCTGTCACGGTTACACATCCGGATATTGTCCGCTATTTTATGACGATTCCTGAAGCAACCTCTTTGGTTTTGCAAGCCGGCACTTATGCCAACGGTGGTGAAATTTTTGTCTTGGATATGGGTTCTCCCGTGAAGATTGACACTTTGGCAAGAAACCTGATCACTCTGTCCGGACTGAAACCCGACATTGACATTCCTGTTGTGTATTCAGGTTTGCGTCCCGGCGAAAAGCTTTATGAGGAAAAGCTTATGTCTGAGGAAGGTCTCCGCAGAACACCCAACAATCTGATCCATATTGGAAAACCGTTGCAACTGGATGTCGATGAATTCCTCGAGCAGTTACAGGAACTTATGGAGCTTGCTTATGATGGCCAGGAAGAAGCTGTGCGCCACTTGGTTGAAAAGATCGTGCCTACTTACCATCCTGCAAATAACACTCCGGCGTCCAACGAAAAGAATCAACATCAGGCTGATAACAAAGCCACTGCTTTTGCAACAAACTAAAAGGATGATTTGTGTATGAACGGTAAATTATCTGATCATATGCTTCCGGCACCTGTTGGCGGCGGTTTTGCTATGGAGGACTACTGGATTTGGTGTGGCAGCGTTATCAAGGGTGAGGATGGCAGATATCATATGTTTGCCTCCCGTTGGCCCAAGAAATATCCTATGCACCCTGGATGGCTGGTTGCCAGCGAAATTGTACGCGCCAGTTGCGATACACCGGACGGCACTTATCAATTTGAAGAAGTTGTTTTGCCGGAAAGAGGCCCCCTGTATTGGGACGGCAGAATGACACACAATCCGCATATTAAGAAAATCGGCGATAAATATGTGCTGTATTACCTTGGTACGACCCATCCGTTTAACGATCCCGAAGTACCTCTTGATTTGCAAGACCCCAGAGTGCTTGTAGCAAGGTCTAATAAACGAATTGGTATTGCGGTTGCTGACAGTGTCTTCGGTCCTTGGAAACGCTTTGATAAGCCCTTGATCGAAACGAGACCAGATAAGTTTGATAATTTTTTGGTTACAAACGCAACGCCGTGTCTGATGCCGGACAATAAAATGTTGGTAGTTTATAAATCTGTTCGTTATCAAACAAAACCCTACACAAGTTTTTCTGCTCACATCCGGTTTCAGGAATTGGGTGCAGCAATTGCGGATCGTTATGATGGCGATTACACCAAAGTCAGAACTGATACGCCGTTGGTTTCAGATTATCATTTGGAAGACCCATTCATTTGGTATGACGAGGATGGCTACAATATGATGGTCAAGGACATGGACGGTCGACTCTGTGGTGAACCTTTAGGGGGTATCTTAGCTCATTCTAAAGATGGTATAAACTGGGAATTTGAAAAAGATTTTCTGTTCTATACGCGCAATATTCTTTGGGATGACGGAGTTGTTCGCACAATGGGCAATCTGGACAGACCGTTCCTGTTGTTCGAAAATGGTAAGCCGACTCACGCATTCTTTGCAACCTCTGATATATCCATCAGCGAAGGCGATATATCAGCTACTAAAACCTGGAATATGGTGATTCCGCTTAAATTTTAATCAAAAAAGGAAGTCTCCGAAAGGAGACTTCCTTCGTTTTTTACATATCAAATGCAGGATTCATACAATAGACATTCTTCTGATTGAGCTTTTCCCGAAGAAGTTGTAATGCTTCACCGAATCGCTGGAAATGCACAACTTCACGCTCCCGAAGGAATTTTATAACATTATTCACATCTGGATCATCACTCAGCCGTAAGATATTATCATAGGTCACCCGCGCCTTCTGCTCAGCAGCAAGGTCCTCGGTAAGATCCGCAATGGGATCACCCTTCACTGCAATGCTGGCAGCGTTCCACGGGAATCCGGACGCTGCAGTGGGGTAGACACCTGTTGTGTGGTCAACAAAATATGGCGCGAATGCCGAATCCTGTATTTGCGAATCCTTGAGATTTCGTGTCAATTGATGGACAATTGCGCCGATCATTTCCAGGTGCCCCAATTCTTCGGTACCGATATCGGTCAATAAACCCTTTAATTCATCAAAAGGCATACTGTAACGTTGAGAGAGATAACGCAGTGATGCACCCAGCTCGCCATCCGGTCCGCCGTACTGAGAAATGATAACGGAAGCAAGACGGGGATTGGGTTTATCAATCTTTACAGGGTACTGCAGTTTCTTATCATAAATAAACATCTTTATACCTCCCGATTTGCTGCATATTCCCAGGGCCACGGATCATTCAGCCAAGAAAATCCGTGATCCATTTCAGACATGTGTGTCAGAGGTCCACATTCTTTTTCGTATTTCTCTCGGCCTTTTGCGTACAGACGCTGAAACGTTCGGTATACCTCGAAAGCTTCCTTATCGTCCCTGTGCGTATCCAGATACAACGCTAACTCATGCATAGCAAAGCCCATTGTCTGCAGTTCCGTCAGCGGTGTCATCGGCAGTTCGTTTTTATTTATCATATTCATAAAAGGCAGATCCAAGCCGGGGAACAAGGTGCCTCTTACGATGGCTGTACGAGGTTCATATTTGGGTGGGTCCTCAATCTGAAATGGCACATAGGGATTAGCCAACGGGGCAGAGGCAGGCAGTCTGCCGTAACCGCCCTGATGGGCCGTTATTTTAGAATCCATGTTGTTTTCCTCCCGATTTTATTTGGAGTTGATGGCTCCGAGTCATTCTATGACGAAATCGGTCAGACGGTTCATTCGGAACAAATTGTTTCATACAATTTTATGAGGTGTTGTCCATGAGGAAAAAAGTTCGATATTCGACCCTTTTGCCAATATATTTGGTAATTCTTGCCGGATTTATTTTGTTTGCAGCCGGCACAAGTAGGGCAGTTACAGTGCTATCCGTCAATGCTCCGCTGCTTAGCGATAAAATCGTTGTGATCGATGCAGGCCATGGGGGTGTTGACGGTGGTGCAACATCATGTACTGGTGTTTTGGAGAGTAAATTCAATTTGGAAATTGCTCTGAAGCTCAATGATTTGATGCATTTATTGGGAATTGACACAATTATGATCCGAGAGACGGATTGCTCTGTTTACACAAAAGGGGAGACCATTGCACAAAAAAAGATATCTGATTTAAAGGAGCGGGTGCGAATAGTTAACGAATCTGCAAGTGCTACCCTCATCAGTATCCATCAAAACCACTTTACCGATCAAAAATACAGTGGTGCACAGGTGTTTTATGCACCAACTGATGGAAGTAAAATTTTGGCAGATAAGTTACAAACAGCCTTTATTCAAACAATTAATAATGACAGCCACAGGCAAATAAAGAAAGCAGATGGGATTTATCTAATGCAGCACATTATATGTCCCGGTGTGTTAATTGAATGTGGTTTTATTTCAAATCCACAAGAAGAGTATCGACTCCGGGATCCGTCTTACCAGCAAAAGCTCAGCGCTGTTATTGCATGCACTGTGAGCAATCACTTATTCGGCACTTGACGGGCGAACAAATGATTGGTATAATCATTTTATACATTATATAAGGAGATTCCGTCTATGGCCAAGACGAAAACTGTTTTTTATTGCACGGAATGTGGTAACGAGAGTCCAAAATGGCAAGGAAAGTGTACTGCTTGCGGTGCCTGGAACACGATGGTAGAACACATAGAAAAACCCAACTCAATCAGTCGCGGAAAAGCGGCGCCTGTTGGTATCAGCAGAAACGCACAAAAGCTTTCTGAAGTCAACAGCGATGACGAAATGCGCTTTTCTACCGGTATGGGTGAACTGGATCGTGTGCTTGGTGGCGGTGCTGTGGCAGGCAGTCTGGTGCTTGTAGGTGGTGCGCCCGGTATCGGCAAGTCCACACTGCTGCTGCAGATCTGTAACAGTTTGTGTGCCGGTAGATCGGTTTTGTATGTTTCCGGCGAAGAAAGCGAGCGGCAGCTGAAGCTCCGTGCAGAGCGCATTGGTGTTTCTCCTGATTCGTTATACATACTCTCGGAAACTCGAATCTCGGACATTCTGGAGGCCGTGGAGACCTTAAAACCGGATGTACTGATCGTTGATTCTGTGCAAACTATGTATAATGAGGAAAACGAATCCACACCGGGTAGTGTCTCTCAAGTGAAGGATTGCACGATGGTCCTTATGCAGCTATCAAAATCTCAGGGGATCACTGTGTTTGTGGTTGGTCACATCAATAAAGACGGTGCTATCGCAGGACCAAAGGTTTTGGAGCATATGGTGGATTGTGTTTTGTATTTTGAGGGAGATCCCAATTCATCTTATCGATTGCTTCGTGCTGCTAAAAACCGTTTTGGCTCCACCAACGAGATCGGCGTATTTGAGATGGGGGATAGGGGATTGATGGAAGTGCCCAATCCTTCCCAAATGCTGCTGGAAGGGCGTCCCGAGGGCGCATCCGGCACTTGTGTCGCTTGTGTGATCGAAGGTACCCGGCCGGTACTTGCCGAGGTGCAAGCACTGGTGTCAAAGACATCTTTTAATGTGCCCCGCAGAACTGCTGACGGATTTGATTTTAACCGCGCAGCTCTGTTGTTGGCGGTTGCTGAAAAACGCGCCGGAATGAAACTGAACCTGTTTGATGCATACATCAATGTGATCGGCGGTCTGCGATTGGATGAACCTGCAGCTGATTTGCCGGTGATTCTTGCTGTTGCGTCTTCTTATCGTGACGCCGTAATTGCGGATGATCTTGTTGCTATTGGTGAGGTGGGTTTGACCGGTGAGATCCGCAGCGTTTCCCATATGGAGCAGCGCCTGGGTGAGGTTGCCAGACTTGGGTTTAAAAAGTGTATTATCCCTAAAAACGGAAGCGATAAATTGGAAATTCCCACAGGTCTGACCGTTTACCGTGTCAGAAACCTGCGGGAAGCCATCGAAACCGCTATGTAGAGGAATCGTCTGAATCATCAGAAAAATCCAACTTAGAGATCGGGTTTGCCTCTGCTGCGATTTTCAGTTCTGTGTTTTCAATGTGCGTATAGATTTGCGTGGTATTTAGATTTTCGTGACCTAAAACCTCTTGTACTGTCTTTACATCAACGCCACCGGAAAGCATCATCGTTGCGGCGGTGTGCCTAAGTTTGTGAGCAGAAAATTGTGTAGCATCCAAACCTGCCTTCAGCAATGCTTTTTTGACCAATGCATGCACTGCGTCAACACTGATTCTGTTTCCGTTACGCGAACCGAAAAGCGCTCGATTATCGGATAATACTTGCTTGTGCCGTAAAGGAAGATATTGATCAATGGCCTTTCGACAAGCGGTGCCAAAGTATACAAAGCGTTCTTTGTTACCTTTGCCCAAGACGCGGATGCGATCTTCGTAGACATCTGTCAGATTTAAACCGACCAATTCACTACGACGAATACCGCAGTTAAGAAACAGCATCAAAATTGCATAATCTCTAGCTTGATTTTGTCCGGAAACTGCCTGTAAAAGCTTTGAAGATTGCTCTAAAGTGAGATACTTTGGTAAGCTTTTCCGTAATTTTGGATATTCCATATCAGCGACCGGATTTTCGGTAAGCTTCTTCGTTCGAATGGTAAGATACTTATAGAACGACTTAAGCGCAGACAGCTTTCGTGCGCGTGATGCCTGCGAGATACCGTAATCCGGGGCAGGGGAGTCCGGATTAATTGTTCGGTCATTGGCCAAATACGACAAAAAGTCATAAACATCTGATGTTGTAATACTACCTATAAAATTAATGTCAACATCACGGATATCAATTTCGTCCAAATGTGTTTGAACAGGCATATCATTGCGCATTAACTTCATAAAACGCAGAAACATTCGTAGATCTAAATAGTATTCATCGATTGTTCTGGGTGATTGTCCTTTGATGGTTTCGTGATATGTAAGAAAATCTCGAAGAATCTGTGGGCAGTCAGTATAACGCTTCATAAATACCTCCTAAAATGGTGAAAATATGGAAATACCCAGTAAATTTAAGAATTTAATAGGTGAAAAGTTTGGAATAAAGGATAATTTAAGCTTATCCGGCGCATCTGTTTATTTGTTTGATGATATGGTGCTAAAGATTCAGAACCTCAGCAAAGAATCGGAGAATGAGTACAAAATGATGTGCTGGCTTGATGGCAAGCTTCCGGTCCCCAAAATTATTGAATTCGATAAAACGAACAAATTATCGTATTTGCTGATGTCAAAATGTATCGGTGAAATGGCATGCTGCAAACAACTGATGAATAACCCAAAGCAGCAGACCGAACTGCTAGCGCAGACATTATTTTCGCTTTGGAATATAGATATTTCGGATTGCCCATCCGATCAATCACTTGATAATAAGTTAGCACAAGCAGAATATAATGTAAATAACAATCTAGTAGACATTGAAAATTGTGAGCCGGGAACATTTGGTGATGGTGGTTACAGTAGTCCCAAAGCGTTGCTGGATTGGTTACAGAACAATAAACCGGATGAAGAGCCGGTGCTGTCACACGGCGATTTCTGTTTACCGAATGTACTGTTTGCCGACAGGCAATTAAGTGGACTTATTGATCTGGGTAGATCCGGTAAGGCAGATAAGTGGTGTGGCATAGCGCTGTGTTATAGAAGTCTGATAAACAATTATAATGGAACATATACCGGGGAAGCTATTTTCGGTTTTTGTGATTCCTATTTATTTGATGCATTGCAAATCAAACCCGATTGGGAGAAAATACGATATTATATATTATTGGATGAATTATTTTAACTCAAATGCCCTTGTAAGTATATTGTATCATAAACTACCCTTAAACGCAACAAAATTTTTATTTTGTTGCGTTCGTTCTTTTAGGGCGTTGGCTCTTGCAATGCTGGTCCTGCTGGTGATCTGCAGTACTTCCCTTATCGCTTTGGCGGCAGATTCGAATAATAACGAATTTGTAGATTTTAACGAATATGCTGAATACGAGTTTTCTGACGATAATTCCAGTGTTACTATAGATGTTTCCTTCCCTGCAGAGTGGAATATATCATACATTGAGTTCGGTGAAACTGGTAGATGGTATACAGGTAATGAATTTTATGTTGAGGCTGTTTCCGAACCTTGGTACAAGATAAATATGCATTCCATGGGTGGCAAAATGACTTGGGTTACTAATGTCGGTTCTCAAATTACTAATGCCCACTTTATTGATTTGCGATATATACCGGAAGGCACTACTTTGACATATGAATTTACTGCAAGTATATCTACCTATGATGTAAATATTGATGAACAAATATATACCCGTTATTTCTTTTTTGTAGATAGCTCCGGTAATGTAATTGGTCGTAGCTTGCATTATTTTGACCCTAAAATGAATGGTCACGGTAGCTATACTTGGATAGAAACGGTGAGTGTTTCTGAATTTCCGGATAATGCAGTAGGTCTTGTTCCAATGTTTGTATTGCGTAATTTCGAGCCTGCATTTGATGATGTCATGATTTACCTTAGTTCTTTCAAACTTGTTATCCCTATGTCGGCTCTCGAGTTCCAGACTTCGCAGAATGAGCAGATGAAGGCTACAATGGCTAGTATTGAAACAGCGCTACAGGAACAAGGGAAACAACTGGAAGAATTGCCTGATCAGATTGGTGATCAGATGCAGAATGTGATGGACACAGAGAAAGAACAAGCTAACGAAGAAGGCAATAAATTCGTAGATCAGATCTTGGATAAGTTGCCTGACCCGTCACAAGGTATTCTTGATGCACTGGGTGATCTGACCGCTGCTGTCAATTATACCGGAACAGATGCTTCTTTGACTATACCTGCAATTGTTCTTCCGGGTATTGATGGTCTATTTCCTGAAACAGAAATTTGGGGCGGTACAGAGTTTTCATTCTCTGAATATGTGGAAATGTTGCCCCCTGGCCTTTTGACTTTGGTCACGAGTCTTTTTACTATTGCAATTGTTTTGTTCTGCGTTTATGAATTAAAGGGTATTATAAGCTATTGCCTGACTTTAAGAGAAAAGGATGGTGGTTAAATATGGGTGATGTAGTAAAATGGGGTTTGTTGGTCGCCGGTATAATCCTGTTGATCTCAATGGTCTCTGCTCTCCCCTTCTTGGAATTTTTGAACCTGGACGAGTTCACCGGTGCAATTGCCAATGTGGTGTCTGTCTGTGGTGACGCTTTTAAGTTTGGCCGGGGTCTGATAAATTGTTTCTTGAC
>JAZRLE010000033.1:0-18084 GCA_045646665.1 Faecousia sp.
GGTATCGCTTACTGGATCAATCAGAACTACCGCTTGACCGGCACCCCCAACGAGGTTGCCAAGAACGACCCGCTGATTGCAGAGTTGAAGGCATGGATCGATCAGCTGTACGAGGATGATCGTCAGACCGTTATGTCCCATGGCGAATTGGAAGAAAAAATTGCAGAATTGGCCCCCGGCCGATTCCAGGCTGTATAAAAGGAGGTACGCACTATGCGGGAATTTAAGACCGTTTCTCTGGCCGATCAGGTGTTTGAGCGGCTGGAAACTGACATTATCACCGGTGTTTACCCCAGAGGCGAAGTCCTCACCGAATTGAAATTGGTAGAAAACCTGGGCGTGAGCCGCACGCCCATTCGGGAAGCGCTGCGGCGGTTGGAGCTGGAGAGACTCATTGAGGAGAGCGGCAAAGGCTCTGTGGTTTTGGGCATCACCCCCGATGACCTGCTGGATATTATGAATATCCGGGAGCAGATCGAAGGTCTCTGCGCCTACTATGCCTGCGTCAATATGACCGCCGAGGGCTTGAAGGAATTGACCCACATCATCGACCTGCAGGACTTCTATTTTGAAAAATGGGATACCGAACACCTGCGTCACGCTGACGATATGTTCCACGATGCCATTTGCGAATTGAGCTGTCGGACGGTGATCCGGGATACACTGGTGCCGCTGCACCGGAAGACCCGCCGCTACCGGAAATCCGCGCTTCTGGATAAAGACCGTGCCACCCAGTCGCTGAAGGAACACCACGCGATTTTGGATGCCATGCTGGTCGGTGATCCGGAAAAGGTAAAACAGGCTATGGATTATCATATGGGGAAAGTCAAGGAGAACTTGCTGAAAGGATTATGATATGGGACTGACCATTGCACAAAAAATCATTGCCGCCCACTTAGTGGAAGGCAATATGACCCCGGGCAGCCAGATTGCCCTGCGAATCGACCAGACACTGACCCAGGATGCCACCGGTACTATGGCATATCTGGAACTGGAAACGATGGGCATTGACCGGGTGAAGACAGAACTGAGCGTTGCTTATGTAGACCACAATACCCTCCAGTCCGGCTTTGAAAATGCCGACGATCACCGGTACTTACAGACCGTTGCCGCCAAATACGGTGTCTATTTCTCCCGTCCCGGCAATGGCATTTGCCATCAGGTGCATTTGGAACGGTTCGGAAAGCCCGGAAAGACCCTCATCGGCTCTGACAGCCATACCCCCACCGGCGGCGGCATCGGTATGCTTGCCTTCGGCGCTGGCGGATTAGATGTGGCGGTAGCTATGGGCGGCGGCGCTTACTATATTAATATGCCCAAAATGTTCAAGGTGGAGCTGACAGGAAAGCTGAATCCCTATGTGACCGCCAAGGATGTGAGTTTGGAACTGCTTCGGATTTTGTCCGTCAAGGGCGGTGTGGGCGCTATCATTGAATGGGGTGGCGAGGGTATCAAAACCCTGTCTGTTCCCGAGCGGGCCACCATTACCAATATGGGTACAGAGCTGGGCGCTACTACCTCCATCTTTCCGTCGGACGAAACCACCCGCGCATTTTTGAAAGCGCAGGGAAGAGAAGCGGACTATGTCCCCCTTGCCAGCGACCCGGATGCAGTCTATGACCGTATCATTTCCATCGATCTGTCAGCGCTGAAGCCGATGATCGCCTGCCCCCACAGCCCGGACAATGTGGTGAGTGTGGAGGCAGTTGCAGGAACCAAGGTGGATCAGGTCTGTATCGGCTCCTGCACCAATTCCTCTTTATACGATATGCTGAAGGTGGCGGCAATGCTGAAAGGCAAGACCGTCCATCCCAATGTGAGCCTGTCGGTGTCGCCCGGCTCCAAGCAGGTGCTGCGGATGCTGGCCGATTGCGGCGCGCTGAGCGATATCCTCAGCAGCGGCGCACGGGTACTGGAATGCGCCTGCGGTCCTTGTATCGGTATGGGATTCTCTCCCAATTCCGGCGGTGTGAGCTTGCGTACCTTTAACCGGAACTTCCTTGGTCGCAGTGGCACCAAGGACGGTCAGGTCTACCTTGTTTCTCCGGAAACCGCTGTGGCGGCTGCGCTGGCCGGTGTGATCACCGATCCCACCACCTTGGAACCCATAGCGCAAATCGCTATGCCGGAGTGCTTTACCGTTGACGATTCCGCAGTCCTTGCGCCCTTGGATCCCAAGGAGGCCAAGACAGCCGAGGTGCTGCGCGGTCCCAATATCAAAGAGTTCCCCAAGAGCAAACCCTTTGCCGATACCCTCAGTGCCCAGGTGGTTTTGAAGGTGGGTGACAATATCACCACCGACCATATTATGCCTGCCGGCGCAAAGATTCTACCCTACCGTTCCAACATTCCCTTCCTGTCCCAGTTCTGCTTCCAGGTCTGTGACCCGGACTTCCCGGAGCGGGCAAAAGCGGCAGGGGACGGTGTGGTCATCGGCGGCAGCAACTACGGTCAAGGCTCCTCCCGGGAGCACGCGGCGCTGGTGCCTATGTATCTGGGCATCCGCTGTGTTATCGCCAAGAGTTTTGCCCGGATCCATGTGGCAAACCTCATCAATGCGGGCATTCTGCCCCTGACTTTTGCAGATCCTGCGGATTATGATGCCTTGACGCAAGACAGCCGTCTTACCTTCTGTGACTTAAAGGCGGGAATCGCCGCAGGTACAGTGACGGCCACCGATGCGTCTACCGGCAGACAGATTGTTCTGAAGGGCGATTTTACCGACCGGCAACAGCAGATTCTGTTGTGCGGCGGACTTCTGAATTACACAAAGGAGAATAGTTAATATGGAACATATTGAAAAGGCGTTGGCCCATTTTCAAAAGCTGTTGCAGGAACAGTATAAGCGCTTGGAAACTATGGATAAGCCCAAAAAAGATTTTGCAGCTATGGAGAAAATCACCATCGGTGTGTGCGGCGGTGACGGCATCGGCCCCATCATTACCGATCAAGCGGCAAGAATCTTGGCACATCTGTTGAAAGACGAGATCGCTGCCGGTAAGGTGGAGATCAAGAATATCGAGGGTCTTACCATTGAAAACCGTCTGCAGAAGAATGAGGCGGTGCCTGCAGATGTGCTGGCAGAGATCAAAACCTGCGATGTGCTCTTGAAGGGCCCCACCACCACGCCCAACGGCGGTACAATGACCAGTGCCAATGTGACCCGCCGCCGGGAGTTGGATCTGTATGCCAATGTGCGTCCTGTGAGTGTTCAAGAATTGGGTATCGACTGGATGTTCTACCGTGAGAATACCGAGGGCGAGTATGTTTTGGGAAGCAAGGGTATCGACCTGCCCGGTATGGCGGTGGACTTCAAGGTGACCACCGATGCCGGCACCAAGCGGATCGTTCGCGCTGCCTTTGACTACGCAAAGCAGAACGGCAAAACCAAAGTAACAGTAGTTACCAAGGCGAACATTATGAAAAAGACCGATGGCAAGTTCTCTGATCTGTTCAATGAGATTGCTGCGGAATACCCCGGCATTGAAACGGATGAGTATTACATCGACATTATGACAGCCAAGCTGTTGGATGAGCGGGTGCGCAACCAGTTCCAGGTGTTTGTTATGCCCAACCTGTACGGCGATATTCTCACCGACGAAGCAGCCCAGATCCAAGGTGGTGTGGGTACTGCCGGCAGCGCAAACATCGGTGACCAATATGCCATGTTTGAAGCCATTCACGGTTCCGCTCCCAGAATGATTGAACGGGGTATGGGCGATTATGCCAATCCGTCCAGCATTATCAGAGCCGGCGCGATGCTTCTGCGGCATATCGGCAAGACTGAGGCTGCGGAAAAGCTGGAGAATGCGATGGAAACCTGTCCTGTTGTCATTACCGGCAAGAAAGACGGTCCTACCGCCATCGACTATACCGACGCACTGATTGCTATGCTGTAAAAAGAAAGGCTTTTCCTTCGGGAAAAGCCTTTTTGTTGCGTTTTGGTAAATGCTGTGCTATAATCAATATATCCTAAATGAGAGAGGTGCTTTTATGGGAGAGGAATACATCGGTTTCGGTGATGAAATGTTTGCCGGTGCAGTAGGCGGCGGTGCAGTGGTTGCTATTTTGTTGATCTATGTACTGTTCCTGCTGGTGGCGATGGCTTTTTCTATGGTTAGCTATGTACTCCACAGCTTGGGCTTGTATACCATAGCCAGTCGCCGGGGTATTCGCAATGCCTGGCTGGCATGGGTGCCGCTGGGAAATCTTTGGCTGTTGGGCAGCATTTCTGACCAGTATCAGTACCTGGTCAAGGGCAAAATCCGAAATCGCCGCAAGGTGTTGCTGGGATTGGGGATCGGTATCGTTGCTGTATATATTGCATGGGTTGTAGCAATGGTTGCCAGTATGTTCGCCGGTCAGGAGCTGGCGGTGGCTGCAGGTATGTTCGGCGGTATGTTTGTGCTGTTGACTGTTGCTGTTGCTCTGACGGTATTGCAGTATATCGCTTATTATGATTTGTTTCATTCCTGCCAGCCCAGCAATGCGGTCATGTATTTGGTTCTGTCCATCGTGTTCTCGGTGACATTGCCGTTTTTTGTATTTGCCTGCCGGAAAAAGGATTTGGGTATGCCCCCCAGAAAACAGCCTGCTCCTGTGGTGACAGAAGAGCCTGTGGTAGAATCTGTGGAAGAACCTACAGCGGAAGCTGCAGAAGAATCTGCCGAGAATCCCACAGAAGCACCTGCAGAATTACCTGCTCCGGCACCGGAAGAGGGTTTTGCCCAGCCGGAAGAATTTGAAGATGCATAAAAAAGAAGGTGTGTCCAAGGACACACCTTCTTTTTATTGAGGTTTTGAGAAGAATTTCTTCATATAAAGCAGAACAAAGACACCGACAAGGGGGAACAGTGTGGTGCAGAGCATACCCACGCGAATGCCGATCTGTTCTGCAGTAAGGCTGAACCGTTCGCCCAGCTCGGCTGCAAAGGCACTGGCAGCCACCGTATCAGCGACGATTCCCAGACCTTGGGGTGCGACGGAAGCGCCGAAATCACCGCCGGCTGCCATCAGCGCATAGGCGGCAACACCGGGGTTGGGGAATTTTTCTTCCATAAACATCAGTGTACCCGGCCACAGCATAGAGGTGCAGATGCCGGCTACCATACAGGCGATGATGGCCACCACACCGGAGGTGGATAGACCTGCCGCCAGATAGCAGACCACAGCACCTACCATACCCACCATCAGTACGGTGTAGATGTCCCAACCGTACTTGGCATACATTGTGCGGGTAAAGGCCAGCAGCAGAGCAAAGGTAGCAAGACCTAAGGTGTCACCTACGACCTTGGGAATTTGCAGGGTGCTTTCCATATAGGCGGACACCCAGTTGGTCATGGTGTTTTCCGCGGCACTGCCCAAAATGATGCAGACAAGGCACAGAATAAGACCTTTGGTTTTCCGTTTTGCGTGGCTTTCGGAGGTGGCCGCATCGGTAACGATCTCCGGCAGGGGCGCAACGCAAAAAAGCACAAAGGCGATCAGTGGCAGAACGGCCCAAAGCAGCACCAAATACATCCAGCTTTCTGTGCTGAATGCCAACAGAAACAGCGTGCTGACCACCGCAACAACTGCACTTCCGTAGCCGTACAGAGAGTGCATAATGCTCATATCCCGTTCGGAGTTCTTCCCGGCGAGGGCGACCAGCGTGGGACTTAAAAACACCTCATTCAGTCCGGATGAGAGGGAGAAGATCACCGTGCCCAACACCAATCCGCCGTAGGCAAATTGAGGCAGAAAGGTGGGCACCAGCGCATAGACCAGCATACCCACCACCGTGAGCAGAGGCGTGAACCGAAGCAGCGGCTTGTGGTTGATTTTCTTTGTAAAGAAGCTGAAGAACAGGTCTACACCCAGCTGCACACCGAAATTCAGCAGTACCAGTGTCCCCAACAGGGTGTAGGAGATTCCGTACATCTGCCGGAAGGTAACGAACAGGATCGGCGGCAGGATGAATACCGGCGCAAGGGCGGGGTACATAAAGAAACAGGCATATCTTGTAAGTTTGTAGCTTGTCATGGGCAGGTTTCTCCTAACGGTCAAAGAGGGGACGGGCCACCCGCTTGTACAAAAGCAGTGTCAGCACGGAGATGGCAATGCCCTTAATAAGGTTCAGTGGCGCCACCGCCAACAGCACAAAGCTTTGCAGAGAGTGGATGCTGCCATTGATCTTGCTGCCCATGTCAATAATGGCATCCAAAGGCAGACCGTACAGCTGGGAGAATTTGGGAAGCAGATAGACCGCGTTGAACATACTGCCGAATGCTGTTAAAAATACCGTGCCGGTCACCAGCCCCCACAGGGCGCTGGCGCGGGTCTTTTTGGTGTGGTAGACGATCACGGCCGGCAGCACCAGGCTGCAGCCCACGGCAAAGTTGGCGAAATCGCCTACAAATGCGGTGCTGGTGCCTTTCAAAAGCAACTTCAAAAGGATCTTTACAGCCTCACAGGCAACTGCCGCGGAGGGTCCCAAATAAAAACCGCACAGCATTACCGGCAGTTCGGAGAAGTCCAGCTTATAAAATTCCGGCGCCAGAAACACCAGCGGAAAATCCAGTATATGCAGCACTGCCGCGATGGCGGAGCAGATGGCGATGATGCACATCCGCCGGGCCCTGGAAGTGTGCCGCGTGGCGGGTAAAATCCGCTCTGCAAGGTGGGAGAGAATCACCAAACCGGCGATAATACCGCCGCAGCTGAGCACAAACAGCAAGTTCTCCCGTACCGTATTCCAAAATTCTGCCATAGTATCACCTCGTACAATATAATATGCCCCGGGCATAGCAATACCCAGGGCATAAAAACGCAAAGAAATGATGACCTTCTTCCATCCTGACTGTACAGTCGGTATCGGAATCACACCGATTCAGCACCAAAGCGCTCGCGGACTTTTACCGCCGGTCGGGAATCACACCCTGCCCTGAAGATCTGCTATGAAGTTACCCAAACCATAGCATATTTTCCTTGGCTTGTCAAGGTGCGGCTTCTGTGCTACAATAAAAAAAGCATTACTCCGCCGGTTGCGTTGCACCATTGGCGGCATCCGGGGTGGGAGCAGCTTGGGTCAGCGGCTGCATGGTGCCGTTTGCGGCGGTGTTGGTGATGTCGCCGCCGATGACCTGATCTTTATACACCAACAGTGTGGCATATACCGGTTCGGTGGCTCCGGGGAAATTGTTGACCTTGTATACATAGCGCATTACGGTTTTTTCTGCGTATTGGCTCAGGTCGTACCCGGCGCTTTTTTGAAGTGCGTTATACCGGCTGAACACGGCTTTTTGCTCCTTGGGGATCCGTACCTGTCCGGATTCTACCGGGGATGCGCTGATCTGCCAGCCCAAATTCTGCAAGAATTGCACCCGTCCGTCATTGCCTGCTACCGATGGCGCAGCGGTTGGCTCTGAGGAACCGCCGCCCAGCAGCAGGATCAATGCGATGATGACACCGGCAGCAGCCGCCAGCGCCACGATGATTTTTTTGATATTGACCTTTGCGGTCATGACCATCATAATAAATCCCTCCTGTTCAAGATTCACAGTAAGAGTGTATTCTATTTGCGGGAGCGGTAGAACGGAGAAATATGGTACGGTTGGACAAATTCCTTTGCGACTGCGGTGTCGGCACCCGCAGCGGTGTAAAAGAGATACTCAAAGCCGGCAGGGTAGCGGTGGATGGTGCCGTGGAGCGTGACGGTAGCCGGAAACTGAACCCGGATACCCAAACGGTTACTTTGGATGCAGAACCCTTGACTTGCCGGGGTAGGGTGGTGGTTATGCTCAATAAGCCGGCAGGCTTTGTCACCGCCACCGAGGATAAAAATGACAGAACCGTTATGGAACTTTTGCCCCGGCAGTACCGATATCTGGACTTAAAGCCGGTGGGTCGGCTGGACAAAGCCACAGAGGGACTTTTGCTGTTTACCAATGACGGTGACCTGCTCCACCGGCTGATTTCGCCCAAAAAGGAAGTGCCCAAGCGGTACTATGCCCGGCACGAGGGAACAGCCACCGCAGTGGATGTGGAGGCATTTGCCGAAGGTCTTACTTTGGCGGACGGCACCAAGTGCCTGCCTGCTGTTCTGGAACCTGCCGGTGTGGGAGAAAGCTATGTGACCGTCTGCGAGGGAAAATACCATCAGGTGCGGCGGATGCTGGCATCCCGGGGACTGCCGGTGACCTATTTGGAACGGCAGCAGGAGGGCAGCATTCTCCTTGGTGACCTGCCCAGAGGACAGGTGCGGGAGCTGTCTGTGGAAGAAGTGGAAGACCTTTTGTGAGACTAGCAAAATGACGAAGAAGTGGTGACAATTTTGTCACCACTTTCGTTGTTTGAGGGTGGTTACCCCCGGTATTATCGGTATATTATCTAAAAAAGCAGGTGGATTTTGCAATAAAATGTCAAAAAAGACTTGCATTTTAGTCAAAATAGATATATAATGACAGGGCAATTTGGTGAAATACGCATTTGTGCAACTTTCTAATGGAGGTTACGAAAAATGTCTAATAGTGTTTTTCAAGGTGTGATCCATCAATTAAAAGATATCCCCGGCCGGGTGTTCGGTGTCATCGACAGCGACGGCTGTGTGGTCTCCTGCACAGAGCTTTCTTTGCTGGGTCAGCGGTGGCCGGATGCGGTGCAGTTGCTTGCTTCCGGCGAGCGGACCGCTACTTTTGAGCAGAAGACTTTCCGCGGGATCCTCAATAGCATGGATATGGTGGAGTATGCTGCCTTCTGCTCCGGTGACGATGAGCAGGCAAAGCTGATGTGCAATATGGCGTACATAGCCCTGAACGATGCCAGAGCTTATTATGAGGAAAAGCACGACCGCGGCACCTTTGTCAAGAATATCATTATGGATAATATCCTCCCCGGCGATATTTACATCCGCGCCAAGGAGCTGCATTTTGTGACCGATGCGCCCAGAGCGGTATTTCTTGTCCGGCAGGTAGGTCGCAGCGATGTGGCGACGGTGGATGTGCTGTCCGGTTTGTTCCCCGACAAACTGCAGGATTTCGTACTGAGCATCAACGAGACCGATATTGCTGTTGTGAAGCAGCTGCCTAATGTTGCCTCCGGTGAAGAGTTGGAAAAGATCGCTGCCGGCATTGAAGATACCCTGAAGAACGATCTTTTCATCAAGTCCGTGATCGGTATCGGCACCGTGGCAGGTCATCTGCGTGAACTGGCAGATGCTTACAAAGAGGCGCAGACCGCCATCGATGTGGGCAAGGTGTTCGACACGGAAAAGAGCATCATCAACTATGAAAATCTGGGCATTGGACGGCTGATCTATCAGTTGCCCACGACCCTGTGCGAGATTTTCCTGACAGAAGTGTTCAAGAAGAATTCCATTGATGCGCTGGATCAGGAGACGCTGTTTACCATCAACAAGTTCTTTGAGAACAATCTGAATGTGTCCGAAACCTCCCGGAAGCTGTTTGTACACCGGAATACCCTGGTGTACCGCCTGGAGAAGATCAAGAAGCTGACAGGTCTTGACCTGCGGCAGTTTGACCATGCCATCGTCTTTAAGGTAGCGCTGATGGTGCGCAAGTACCTGTCCTCCCGGGACATTCGATAACCGATTTTAAGCCGCACAAACCTGTGCGGCTTAAAGCTGTGTAATGGGGGAAATTTTTTTCGGATTCCAGTATTTTTCAGCGGCTGTTTGTTGACAGATACTTTACAATGTGTTACAATTTGGTTACATTATTAACTTGGAGAGACTATTATGATCGAGTTTTCTGATGTTACAAAATCCTACTCCGTGGGAACCCAAGCATTGCGTGGTGTTTCTATGCAAATTGAAGATGGGGAATTTGTCTTTTTGATCGGTCCGTCCGGTTCCGGCAAGTCCACCA
Source organism: Faecousia sp. (assembly GCA_045646665.1). GTDB lineage: Bacteria > Bacillota > Clostridia > Oscillospirales > Oscillospiraceae > Faecousia. Next base: position 9,864 of record JAZRLE010000033.1, read on the forward strand.
TTATTAAGCTGATCACCGGTGAGCTGAAGCCCACTTCCGGTGCCGTGCATGTGAACGGTTATTCCCTGGGGCGGATCCGCAAGCGGGAAATTCCCTACCTGCGCCGTACGGTTGGCGTGGTGTTTCAGGACTTCCGCCTGATCGAGACCAAAACGGTCTATGAAAATGTGGCATTTGCTATGCGGGCTATCGGCGCACAGGAAAATGAGATCCGGGACCGGGTGCCGTACATACTGGAGCTGGTTGGCTTGGAGAATAAGACCCGCCGCCACCCCACGGAACTGTCCGGCGGTGAGCAGCAGCGGCTTGCCATTGCCAGAGCGCTGGTCAATAACCCCTCTACCATCATTGCCGACGAGCCTACCGGCAACCTGGATCCTGCAATGTCGCTGGAAATTATGAGCCTGCTGCAGGAGATCAATAATCTGGGCACCACCTTGCTGGTGGTTACCCACGACCGGGATCTGGTGGAGCGTTTTGGAAAGCGAGTCATTGCCATCAACGAGGGTATTGTGGTGCATGACGGAATGGATGGGTATTACAGAGTATGAAGGTAACAAATCTTGGCTATCTGATGAGAGAGGGCATTCGTGGAATCTTCCTCCACGGTTTTATGTCCGTTGCCGCTGTGGTTGTCACGGTGGCCTGCCTTGTGATCGTGGGCGGCTTCTCGGGATTGGTTTACAATGTAAACATTATGGTTGAGGATCTGAACAAGACCAATGAGATCGTTGCCATTGTGGATCCTGCGCTGTCTGATGCGGAGGCAAGAAGTGTCGGCACAACCATTAACCAAATCGAAAATGTGCACCTGGCGGATTTCAAGACCCGGGAAGAAGCACTGGCGGAGTTCATTGCTGATCATCAGAATGACCCGGTTTTCGGCGGTGTGGATGCAGCGACCTTGCGTCACCGCTATATCGTGATACTGGAAAACAATGAGCTGATGGAGCAGACCGCTGCCCAACTGCGGCAGACCCCCGGCATTGTGGAGGTCAAAGCGGATCTGGAGCTGGCACAGGGCTTTATTACCCTGCAGAATGTGCTGCATATCGCATCTATCGCGGTGATCGCGGTGTTGCTGGTGGTGAGCCTTCTGATCATCTCCAACACGGTCAAGCTTGCTATGTATGACCGGAAGGATGAGATCGCCATTATGAAAATGGTGGGCGCTACCAACGGCTTTATCCGCCTGCCCTTCGTGGTGGAAGGCTTTGTTTTGGGTATGGTGGGTGCGATGATCGCATTCTTCCTGCTGTGGGCGATGTACAATGCATTGGTTGGTCGCCTGGCAGAGGTGGATACCTTGCAGTTGTTCAGCTTTGTGCCCTTTAAGGAACTGCTGGCACCTATGGTGGCAACATTTGCTGCTGCCGGTCTGTTCGTGGGCATTGTGGGCAGCTGGACATCTATCCGTAAATTTATGGATGTATAATTTCACTTGTTTACCCTCAGGTTAAGGAGGATATAATGAAGAACAGAAAATTATGGGTCAGCATTCTGGCAGGCCTTTTGGCGGCACTGATGATCTTCGGCATTATTGCCGGTGCGCTGCCTACCTATGTGCATGCGGAGAAATCCTCTGCCCAGCTGAAGCAAGAGCTGGAGCAGATGAAGGAGCAGCTGAAAAACAACCAGTCCGAGGTGTCCAAGATCGAGGGTCAGCTCTCTGCCAATATGAACAAAATGGAAGAGGTTGTGGAGCAGAAAAACCTTGTGGATCAGCAGATCTTCCTGTTGCATCAGCAGGTGCAGAACATTTCCCAGCAGATCACGGCGTATAACACGCTGATTGCTGACAAGCAGGACGAACTGGATCAGGCCACTGCCCGCTGGCAGGAACTGAATGAAAAATACAAAGAGCGCATCCGGGCGATGGAAGAGAACGGAACGATCTCCTACTGGTCTGTGCTGTTCAAAGCCAATAACTTCTCCGACTTTTTGGACAGACTGAATATGATCGAGGAGATCGCGGCAGCTGACCAGCGCCGTCTGAAGGAGATCAATGAAGCCGCCGATGCAATGCAGAAGGCGAAAAGTGAGCTGGAGTCTGAGCGAACCGCGCTGCAGACCAGCAAAAAAGAACTGGAAGAATCCACCGCGAAGCTGGAGGAATCCCAAAAGGAGTCCGACAAGCTGTTGAAGCAGCTGATCGCCACCGGTGCGGAATATGAAAAGCTGTTACATGAGGCGGAGAAGAAGGAGAGCGAAACTGCCAGCATGGTGGACAGTCTGGAATATGCCTACGATGCGGCGAAAGAACGAGAGTATAAGGAATGGTTGGCTGCCAATCCCCCCAGTGCCGGCGGTAGCGGCAGCAATACAGTGGACGGTATCACCTGGCTGATGCCTATTAACTATACCTATTTCTCCAGCCCCTTCGGCTGGCGGACACACCCGGTTTACGGTGACAGACGGTTCCACTACGGTGTTGACCTGTCTGCCCCGCAGGGCACACCCATTTATGCCTCCCGCGGCGGTCAGGTGACAATTGCATCCTATGAAGCAGGCGGCGCCGGATATTGGGTGAGTATCAACCATTTGGACGGTTTTGCCACACGCTATATGCATATGACCCACTTTATCGTGTCTCCCGGTCAGTATGTGGCGGCCGGACAGATCATCGGCTACTGCGGTTCCACCGGTGCTTCCACCGGCCCGCACCTGCACTTTGGTGTCTACTATAACGGCTCGGCGGTGAATCCTGCCAAGTACATCAATATTACCTAAAACCGAAAAGCCCGAAAGCGGGAAAAGATAGATTTTTGAGGTGACAAAAACCTATGAACCTGAAATCCCTTTGGCAAAAATTCGGCCCTGACTGGAAAACAGTTCTGCGCAGAGGCCTGCCCTATGCGTTGGTGGCAGTGTTTTCTGCGGCAACGGTGTTTGCTGTGATGGGTGTAACGGATGCCAATCAGAAGTATATAGCCATCAACAGCACAAAAACAGATCTGCAGAGCCAAAAACAGGAGTTGGATGCGGCGCTTGCCCAGACCAAATCCCTGTTGACCCAGCTCAATACCTTGAATTCCGACACCAAGACCCTTCTGCAGCAGGCAGAAAAAGAGGGCGGTGTAGCGGCAGAGAAGATCGAAGCGCTGAAGCAGACCTATGAAAATATAGAGGATAAGCAGCGCCAGCAGTGGGTCCTTCCCATGCAGTACAAGGTATGCACCAGTTCCTATGGCTATCGGGAGCATCCCGTTGCCGGTGAGGGCAAATTCCATTACGGTGTGGATTTAGGTGCCGATTTGGGCACTCCGGTTGTGGCTGCCCGCAGCGGAACCGTAGAAATTGCGGAATATCTGGACGACGCAGGTTACTGGGTACTCATTGACCATATGGACGGTTTCGATTCCCGGTATATGCATATGGATAAGTATATCGTCACCCAGGGACAGTTCGTGGTGGCGGGTCAGATTATTGGCTATTGCGGTTCTTCCGGTATTGCTACCGGTAACCACCTGCATTTTGGTATTTATAAAGATAATCAGGTCGTTAATCCTGCCGATTACATAGAGTTTTATTGATCCGGATCCCACAGCCGTTTTTGGCTGTGGGAACTTTCCTTGAGGTGATGATTATGGATAAATTTATGCGATTTCTCACAAAGAGCCTGTCCTATATCCTGGTCGCGGTGGTTGCATCGGCGGTGAGCCTTATGCTGTGGGGACAGGGTAATTCCAAATTAGCGGAGCTGGAAAGCGTGATTGAAGGAAAGTTCATTGGCGATTATGACAAAACCAAGGTCGAGGACGCAGCGGCAAAAGCAATGGTACGGGCACTTTCCGACCGATGGAGCAGTTACTTCACCGCAGAGGAATATGCTGCCCATATGGAGAATATGCGCAATACTTATGTGGGCGTGGGCATTACCATCCGGCAGCGGGAGGATGGTACCGGTTTTGATATTCTGAATGTGACCCCCGGCGGTTCTGCACAGGAGGAAGGTGTGCTGCCCGGAGATATTCTCATAAAGATTGGTGATCAGTCGGCTACCGAAATGAGTATCGACGATACCCGCACACTGATTTTGGGACAGGAGAATACACAGGTGTCTGTTACGGTCCTGCGGGGTACGGAGGAAAAGACCTTTACCCTTACCCGGCGCACGATCAAAGTGCAGGTGGCATCCGGTACGATGTTGGAGAACAACATCGGTCTGGTACAGATCACCAATTTCCACGAAAATTGCGGAGATGAGACCATTGCGGTCATTGAAGAATTGCAAAGCCAAGGTGCGACCGCACTGATCTTCGATGTGCGCAATAACCCCGGCGGCTATGTGGTGGAGATGCTGCAGGTGCTGGATTACCTTCTGCCGGAGGGTGTAATATTCCGACAGGTGGACTTCCGGGGCGATGAAAAAGAGGAACATTCCGATGCGGCCTGCCTGCAGTTGCCTATGGCAGTGCTGGTAAACGGCGAAAGCTATTCAGCGGCGGAGTTTTTTGCAGCCTGCCTGCAGGAGAAGCTGTGGGCGACCGTGGTGGGTCAGCAGACCTGCGGCAAGGGTTACTACCAGTATACCATCCCGCTTTCTGACGGTTCTGCGGTGAATTTGTCCATCGGCAAGTATTTTACACCCGGTGGTGTCAACCTGACAGAAGCAGGCGGTGTGACGCTGGATGTGCCTGTAGATGTAGATAAAGAAACCGCTGCTATGATCGCAGCACAGCTCATCCAGCCGACAGAGGATCCCCAAGTGCAGGCTGCGGTGGAAGTTTTGTTGAAAAACCGGGGATAAAATTCCCTAAATACAGGAAAAAACCTTGACTTAAGGGCGGTTTTTTTCTATAATATTCAAAGCTATCGAAAGTTTTCGCAAGAAAGGATTTGTAATTATGGCTAAAGAATACAAGATTACCAGTTTGCGCCTTGCTGATCTGGAAAAAGAACTGAACTATCTGAAGACCACCCGGGAGCGCGAGATCGCCGCAATGATCGCCGAAGCCCGTTCCTATGGTGACTTGTCCGAAAACTCTGAATATGATGCTGCGAAAAACGAGCAGGCGAAGCTCTATGGCCGCATTGCCGAGATCGAGGACATCCTGTCCCACGCTGTTATCATTGAGGATGAGAACGAAGCCAACGGCCGTGTGGGTCTGGGCTGCTGCGTGACCGTGGAAGACGAGAAGGGTGTCAAGATCACCTATAAGATCACCGGTTCTCAGGAAGCCAACCCCATGGAGTATAAACTGTCCGATGATTCTCCCTTCGGTCGCGCTGTTGTTGGCAAGTCCGTGGGCGATACCTTTACTGTGAATGCACCTGCCGGTTCCTATACCATGAAGGTGCTGGAAGTGACACGCGAGGGCTAAAAAATGGCAAATTTTGTACCGCAGGCAGAACTGCCTGTATCTGAACAGGCGCAGATCCGCCGGGAAAAGCTGGCGGCACTGCAGGCAGAGGGTCGAGATCCCTTTGTGCAGACCAAGTTTGATTTCAATGCAGATTCCGCTGCCATCAAGGCTGATTATGAAGGCTTTGAGGGCAAGTCCGTCCGGGTTGCCGGCAGACTGATGAGCAAGCGGGGACAGGGTAAGGTTATGTTCTGCGACCTGCAGGACAGCACCGGCCGCATCCAGCTGTTCGTGAAGATCGACGAGCTGGGTGAGGAGGAATATGCCCGCTTCAAAAAGTACGACATCGGCGACATCGTGGGCGCTGAGGGTGAAGTGTTCAAGACCAAGACCGAGGAGATCTCTGTCCGGGCAAAGACTGTGACCCTGTTGTCTAAGTCCCTGCTGCCCCTGCCGGAGAAGTACCACGGTCTGACCGATAAGGAAATGCGTTTCCGTCAGCGTTATGTGGACTTGATGGTGAATCCGGAAGTGAAGCAGAACTTCATTGTCCGCTCCAAGTTCATTAAGTTCATGCGCAACTATCTGGACAATATGAACTACATTGAGGTGGAGACCCCGGTGCTGAATACCATCGCCGGCGGCGCATCTGCCCGTCCCTTCGTGACCCATCATAACACTTTGGACATCGATATGTTTATGCGCATCGCCACCGAGCTGCCCCTGAAGCGGCTGATCATCGGCGGTATGGACAGAGTGTATGAGATCGGCAGAATCTTCCGCAATGAGGGTATGGATCCCAAGCATAACCCGGAGTTCACCTCTGTGGAGCTGTATCAGGCCTATGCGGATTTCCACGATATGATGGACATTGCCGAGGGCATCATCTCCGGCGCTGCTAAGGAGATTTTGGGCACCTATGAAGTGGAATGGATGGGCGAGAAGATCGACTTGACGCCCAGCTGGCGCCGTATGACCATGGTAGAGGCCGTCAAGGAATATGTGGGTATCGACTTTGATGCCATTACCGACGATGCCGAGGCTGTTGCCGCTGCCAATGCCAAGGGTGTGGAGCTGGCGGATGCCGCTGAAAAGACCTGGGGCAATGCTTTGTATGCCTGCTTTGACCAGCGGGTAGAGGATCATCTGATCCAGCCTACCTTCATTACCATGTACCCGGTGGAGGTTTCTCCTCTGACCAAGCGCAGCCCTGCAGATCCCCGACTGACCGAGCGGTTTGAGCTGTTCATCTGCCATTCCGAGATCGCCAATGCCTACTCTGAGCTGAACGATCCCATCGACCAGCGCGCCCGGTTTATGAAGCAGGTGGAGCAGCGGGAGCGTGGCGACGATGAAACCGAAATGCTGGATGAGGACTTCCTCACCGCTATGGAATACGGTATGCCTCCCACGGGCGGCATGGGCATCGGCATCGACCGCACAGTCATGCTGCTGACCAATAATGACACCATCCGCGAAGTCATCCTCTTCCCCACGATGAAACCCCTGGCTGAATAATCGCCTTAAAAACTTCGAAAAACAACGAGAAACCGAGGAAAATAGCCGTTTTAGTGGCTTGTTTATGGCTGACCCTAACAACGGTGATTGGTTTTACCAAAAATTTACCAAAAATGCTTAAGGAAAGTGCTGTCTTGCGACGGCACTTTCTTTTTCGTTTATATCTTGAAGTTTGTAAATGGAGGTAGTATTATTGTGTTTAGAATACTTAGATATGTGAGGGCAAGCAATGAATAATCGCCTGGGAGAAATGCAGAAAGATGGAGCATTGAATTTTCATAAAGGATTTTATCTTTCGGATAATGTTATTGAGTCTTTGATGGCTGTAGAAAATGAACGCTACTCAGAAATACAGTGTGAGGATTATGATGCAGCGGATTATTTGTACACAAGTGCAAGACTATTTCTACAGGGTTCGTGCAATTTATTTGCACTTGCTTTGCATGAAAAATTTGGATATGAAGTATACGAGATTAGGGATTGTGAAAATAGATTAATACATGTATTTTGCAAAAGTATATATCAGGGACAAGAAGTGTACATAGATGTTAGAGGAGCAACAACCAACTTCGAGGAGTGCTTTTCTGAGTTTAGGAATCGGATGAGTAGAGGGTATGTTATTGGGTTGCGTGATATCGAAGAGGACAAACGCTTAGAGGACGAGGGCGATGAAACAGGGTATACTTTTGCACAAGCAATAGTAGCGAAATACCATGGTTATTATGATGTTTAATAACAAACCGAAATATTATTGTGTTACTTTAGCTAAGCTGTTTTGTAAGGGTGGAAGTTATGGAAAATTCTCATAAATCATCATCTCATGTGCAGATGCAAGCCGAAAATGTGATATTTCAAAAAGTCGAGAAACTGCTAAATATAAAACTCGAAAGAAACAAGAAAATCTATTTAGCTGATAATGCTTTTACCTATATGCAGCCTGACTTTTATTCCGAAGAACATTGCGTTGTGGGCGAGATATTTGCACATATCGACAAACCTAAAAAAGCACAAGACAACAAGATTGCCAATGATGTTCTGAAGATGCTCTTGTTAGAAAAAATTACGGGCAAGCAATATAGGAAGATTCTTGTAGTATGCGACGCTGCGGAAAAGAAAAAGTTAGAAGGCCAATCCGTCCTGGCAGAGAGTATCCGTCAGTTTAACATCGAGGTTTTGTATGTTGAAATTGATGCAGATACGCAAAAACAAATCTTGGCAGCACAAGAACTTCAGAAAATGACAAATGTATAAGAGGTAATTACCATGTACATAGACCTATCTAAACAGCCCTTGCCTAAGGTTTACATTCGAAAAGGTAGAGAGTGCTATCTCGACCCGATTAGAAAGAAACTGATTTATATTACTCCAGAGGAAACTGTGCGGCAGCAGGTTATTTC
>JAZRLE010000034.1:0-26125 GCA_045646665.1 Faecousia sp.
CTTGCTTATTTCTTCTTGCGAAGGACGGTCACGCCGCCAAAGCTGACAGCGGAAGCCAGTGCCAAGCCGGCAGCGACGAATACGCTGACATCACCGGTCTGCGCAGAACCGTTGGTACCGGGCTTGGGAGTCTCGATGGTACGAGTGAAGGTGCAGCCTGCGTTGTTGCAGGAAGCATCGTTGTTGTCGCCAATTGCGGAGATAGCATTGGACTTGTTGGTAAACTCGCTCAGCGTGATGCTCACATCCACATTGTCCAAAATCAGGTTGCCGAAAGTGGTGATGGTGCCACCGGTGGAGCCGGTGGACACTTCCCTTTTGGAGCTCAAGGCACCGTAATAGGTGTTGAAGTTGAAATTGACCTTTGCGGGGTTTGCTTCAGCAAATGCTGCCAGGGGCAGCAGACCGACGACCAGGCACAGAGCCAGCAGACAGGCCAAGAATTCTTTTCTTCATAGTATGGTCTCCTTTTTTATAATTCTGCCGGATCATCCGGCGGGCTTTGCAACCGACTGTCGTAATTTTTATTACAACAGCCAAGATACCAAATTTAGTCTAACATAAAACCATCCCACAGGCAAGAAAAATTATACAAATTTGTCTGTTTTTTGAAAAATTCTCGTGAAGAAGTTTACCGGTCTTTGGGAATGGTGATGGTCAATACGATTTGGTCTTCTGTTTCCCGTCGCTCGGATATGGCGGAGATGCCCGATAGCTGGATCCGGGCCAGTGATTGATTGAGATAGCTTAAAAACGCGCCTACATTGGCTTTTTTGCGGTCGGTATCCTGCTGGCTCAACAGGCTTTCTATGTACTGCTCGGTGCGGGCGACGCTCATATTCTGTCGGACGATGGCGGCAATTGCCTGCAGCTTTTGGTGTTCTGTGGGCAATTTGAGCAGCGCCCGGGCGTGGCGCTCTGTCAAATCGCCTTGCCGCAGCGCTTCCAAAACCGGTTCGCTGTGGCGCAGCAGTCGCAGCTTGTTGGCAATGCCGCTCTGACTTTTGCCCAATAGCTTTGCCACCTGCTCTTGGCTCATATTCCACTGGCGCAGCAGCAGATCGATACCCCGGGCTGCCTCAATGAAATCCAGATCCTGCCGCTGCAGATTCTCCACCAGCGCCGCCATGGCAGACTCCTGATCTGTCATACGCATCACGATGCAGGGAATCTCTGTCAGACCAGCCTGTATGCCGGCGCGCAGGCGGCGCTCGCCTGCAATCAGCTCATAACCTGTACCCACCCGGCGGACGGACAGAGGCTGCAAAATTCCGTGCTGGCGGATGGATTCGGTCAGTTCATCCAGAGGTTCCTCGCGAAAGAGCTTTCTGGGCTGCGCCGGGTTGGGGGTGATGGCTTTTGCCGGGAGAAACACCACCCGACCGGTTTCCATATATGTTCTGAGTTTTTGGCACTGCATAGTTTGTCCTCCTTGGTTGTTAATTCCAGTTTAACGGGAAAAAGTTTAGAAAACCCACGAAATTGCTCCTGTTTCCCGGAAAAGTCCTCGACAAACTTTCGTTGTAAAGTGGCGTAACCTGTGGTACAATGGGGGTAAATATCCGAAGAGAAAGGATTTGCACTGATGGTGTATTTTGACGGCGCAACGGTGCTGTCCCCTACCCACTTGGGAACCGTTGCCAAGGGACAGGACGGCGCGATTTATAATAATTGTCTTTTCCGCTTCAGCAGTAAGGGACTGTGCCGTGTGTATGACCTGCACACCTTGGCGCTATTGGGAGAATTTACCTTGGACAAGGCAGAGATCCTCTGTCCCCACAGCAATTCCGTTTGCTTTGGCGATTCGGATGGGGAGGATTTTCCCATTCTGTATACCAATATTTATAATAATTATGCCGCCGCGGCGGATCGGCTGGAGGGTGTTTGCTGCGCCTACCGCATCACCCGGAACGGAAACGATTTCCAATCCCGGCTGGTGCAGGTGATCCGCATCGGCTTTGTCGATACCCCTCTTTGGCGCTCGGAAAACGGGGGCGATGCCCGTCCCTACGGCAATTTTGCGGTGGACGGGAAAACGCTTTGGACCTTTGTAATGCGGGATGAAAGTCGCACCACCCGGTTCTTCGGTTTCCCGATACCCCCAATCACCGAAGGGACGATGGACCCCCAATGGGGCGTACCGGTGGTGACCCTTACCGAAAAGGATATTCTGGAGCGGTTTGACGGTGATTATGTAAACTATATACAGGGGGCGATCTGTCACAACGGTTTTATTTATTCGGTGGAGGGCTTCACCGTTCCGAACCAACAAAACGCAATACCCGCCCTGCGGATCTTCGACACCAAAACGCAAAAACAAGTTCTCCGTTTGGAGTTGGTCGCCTTGGGTCTGACCAATGAACCGGAATTTGTGGAGGTCTATCAAGACCGGTTGTACTATGCCGACCACAACGGTGATGTTTACCGGTTTATCTTTGGAAAAGAGTGAGAAAAATGCGGAAATTATACTATGAAGACAGCCATTTGAAAACATTTTCTGCCACCGTCACCGGTTGCGCGCAGGCAAAGGGCGGCTGGGAAGTGACTTTGGATGCCACCGCCTTTTACCCTGAGGGAGGCGGTCAGCCCTGCGACATCGGCACCTTGGGGCAGAGCCGGGTGCTTGCCGTCCGGGAAGAAGGCGAGCAGGTCATCCACCTGTGCGACAAGCCGTTGGAAGTGGGAAGCCGGGTTGCCGGCGCCATCGACTGGGCGCGGCGGTTTGATCTGATGCAGCAGCATTCCGGTGAGCATATGGTCTCCGGTGTGGTGCATAGGCTGTACGGCTGGCACAATGTGGGCTTTCATATGGGTGCCGATGTGATGACCGTGGACTTTGACGGACCTGTCCCCCAGGAGGATCTGCAAAAGATCGAAGATGCCGTCAATGCCGCCATCTGGGAGAATCTGCCGGTGCGCTGCTACTATCCCTCCCCGGAGGAGTTGCCCACCGTCCCCTACCGACGAAAAAAGGATCTTCCCTGGCCGGTGCGGATCGTGGAGTTTCCCGGTATCGATATCTGCGCCTGCTGCGGAACGCAGGTGAAGAATACCGGGGAAATCGGACTTGTCAAGCTGTTTTCCTGCGTGAAATTCCATGAGGGTGTCCGGATGGAAATGGCCTGCGGCAAGCGGGCGCTGGATATGCTGAACATCGCCTATGGGCAAAATAAGCAGGTCAGCCAACTGCTTTCCGCCAAAATTCCCGAAACCGCTCCGGCCGTCCGGCGGATGCGCGATGCGCTGAGTGCAGAGAAGTTCCGGTCAGGCGCGCTGGAAAAGCAGTGGTATTCCTGCATTGCCAACGGTTATGCACAACAGGCGGTGGCGGTGCACTTTGAAAAGGAACTGCCCCCTGCTGCCAATCGGGAGCTGTGCGACACCATCGCCGCCGTGGCTACCGTGGCGGTGACCCTGTCCGGCAGCGACGAAACCGGCTACAGCCTGTGTATTGTCAGCCGGACCCGGGATGCCAAAGCCATCGGCGCACAGGCAGTTGCCGCCTTGGGTGGCAGAGGCGGCGGCAAGCCGGAGGCATTCCAAGGCAGCACCCCCGCTCCGGAACAGGCAATCCGTGACTTTTTTGCTACTGAAAAAATAATTTGACGAATGTCCAATTTGCTCTTGCAAAACCTACGGAAAACTGATAAAATTACAGTACAGCATATCGCTGCAAGCAAAGGAGGAATTTCCATGATTCAAGTCATTATGGGGCTGAAGGGCTCCGGTAAGACCAAGAAATTGATCGACGCCATCAACACCACTGTTGCCAGCGCACAGGGCGATGTTGTCTGCATTGAGTACGGCAAGCAGCTGACTTATGATGTAAACTATCGCGTCCGTCTGGTCAACTCCAAGGAGTACGGCATTGATAACATAGATAAGCTGAAGGGTCTGCTCAGCGGCCTGCACGCAGGCAATTTCGACATCACCAATGTGTACATCGACAATCTGTACAAGACCATTGGAACCGATCGCGCTACCGGCGAGGCATTCATTCTGTGGTGTGCCGAGTTCGCAAAGGCAAATGATCTGAACATCACCATCACTGTGTCTGAGGATCCTGCCAACGCATCCGATGCCATCAAGGCATTTTTGGCATAAATATCTTTACACCGCTGTTGTTTTCAATGGCGGTGTATTTTTTTGTTTTCTTTTTGCCCGGTTTGTGATAAACTATATGTTAAGAGAACTGCAAAGGAGCTGTTACAATGAAAAACACTGTTTTCAAGGGTATGGCGACCGCTATGGTCACACCAATGACTGCCCACGGTGTAGACTATGATACCCTTGCTCGTTTCATTGAATTTCAGATCGCATCCGGCATCAATGCCTTGGTTGCTGTGGGCACCACCGGCGAAAGCGCCACCCTCAGTCCCGAGGAGCGGAAAGCGGTGATCCGCTTTACTGTCAAGCAGGTAAACGGTAGAGTGCCTGTCATTGCCGGCACCGGCACCAACAATACCGCCCATGTGCTGGAGTTTACCAAAAGCGCTTGTGATGATGGCGCAGATGCTGTGCTGGTGGTCACACCTTACTATAACAAGGCGACCCAAAAGGGTCTTATTAACCACTATACTGCTGTGGCGGATGCTTCGGAAAAGCCGGTGATTATGTATTCCGTTCCCAGCCGCACAGGCTGCAATCTGCAGCCGGATACCGTGGCGACCCTGTCCCAGCATCCGATGATCGCCGCACTGAAGGATGCCAACGGCAATGTGGATCAGACCGTAGAAACCATCGCTAAATGCGGTGATAAGCTGGATATCTACTCCGGTGAGGATTCTCTGACAGTGCCTATGATGGCAATGGGCGCTGCCGGCTGTATCAGTGTGCTGTCCAATGTGGTGCCGGGTATGGCGGTAGAGATGTGCGATAAGTTTTTTGCCGGGGATGTTGCCGGCGCGGCTGCGCTGCAGTGCAAGATGCTGCCGCTGATCCGGGCGTTGTTCAGTGAAGTCAATCCCATCCCTGCCAAGGCAGCGGTTGCCGCTATGGGCTTCGGCGAGGAATATCTGCGGATGCCGCTTTCCTATTTGGAGGACCACAACCGGGAGAATTTGCTGAAACAGATGCGCGCGATGGGGGTGAAGGTATGAGAGCTGTGATTTGCGGTGCCAACGGCACGATGGGAAAACTGCTGCAGCAGCGACTGGAAAAGAATATTGCCGGTCTGGTGAGTATCGACGGTATGAACGGTGTACCCCGTACCTTTGCGGAATTGGGGGAGGTACAGCCGGAGATCGTTTTCGATTTCTCCCACCACTCTGCCGCCTTTGATGTGACGGATTATGCGGTGAAAAACCGCTGCGCCCTGGTGGTGGCTGCCACCGGTCACAATGAAAAGGAAAAGGCGGCAATTCTTGCTGCCGCCAAGAAAGTGCCGGTGTTTTATGCCGGGAATATGAGCTTGGGTGTCGCGGTGCTGTGTAACCTTGCCAAGCAGGCGGCGCAGGCGTTCCCCGGTGCGGATATTGAGATCGTAGAGGTGCATCACAACCGGAAGGTGGATGCTCCCAGCGGCACTGCCAAGATGATCTTTGAAGCTATCAAGGAAGTGCGTCCCAATGCCACCGCCAACTGCGGTCGCGCCGGCGAGGGTAAGCGCCAGCCTAGCGAGATCGGTATCCAAGCTTTGCGTATGGGCAATGTGGTGGGCATCCACGAAGTGCATATCACCACTGCCTCCCAACAGCTGACCCTCCGCCATGAAGCCTTTGACCGGGGTATGTTCGCCGACGGCGCAGTGGAGGCAGGTAAATTCCTGCTGGGCAAGCCTGCCGGTCTTTACAATATGACAGACCTATTGGAAGAAAACTGATGGAAATTTTACATATGAGCGGCGCGGGCAACGATTTTGCCGTGCTGGATACCCGTGGAAAGACCCTTGATTTTGAAACGCTTTCCAAAGAACTGTGCAAGAAACTGGGTGCGGACGGATTTTTGGCGCTGGATGTGTCGGAAATCGCGGATTTTCGCCTGCATTTTTACAATCCCGATGGCAGCCGCGGGGAGATGTGCGGCAACGGCGCCCGGTGTATCTGCAAATTCGCCTATGACCTGGGTGTAGCCGGGGAAACTATGACGGTGGAAACCGACGCAGGATTGGTATACGGCTGGCGGCTGGGTGAAAACCGTTACCGGGTGCAGCTGAATAACCCCGGTGCGGTGGATTTGAACTGCCTGCCGGATGCAGCCTATGTGGAACTGGGCAATCCCGGTATCCCCCACAGCGTCACGGAATGTCCCGGGCTGGAATGGGCAGATAAAGAACGGCTGCTGCCGGCATTTATGAAGTTCCGCAACAGTACGGACTTCCCCAAGGAGGTCAATGTGAATTTTTACCGGCAGCTGTCGGAAAACACCGTGCGGATGCTGACCTTTGAGCGGGGCGTGGAGGATTATACCCTTGCCTGCGGTACGGGCAGCGCATCGGTGGCGGTGGCATTATGGCTGAAGGGGCAGCTTCCCGGCGGACAGCTCATCGCCGAGAATCCCGGCGGCACCTTGTACATTACCGTGGAGGGGCAGGATAAAACCGTTACTGCCCTGTACTTGGAAGGTCCGGCAGAAGTTATCGAAAAATATGACATATAAAAAACACGCAGCAATTGCTGCGTGTTTTTTCGCCCTTTCTGTGCAAACTATTTGCAGGAGGGGATTTTTATGAAAGAAAACGAGAAGAAAACACCCATCCCGTGGGAATTGAAAGACCCCAAGCCGCCGGTGGTGCAATCTGGTCATATGGAAAACCGGGTGCAGCACACCGCACAGGCACACCGGAATCCGTAGGGGCAACCAGTGAGCGTCCGGCAGTATCCGGCTTTGATAACGGACGAGCAATGCTCGCCCCTACAAAACAGAAGGCATCTCACAAAAAGATGCCTTCTGTTTTATTACTTATCCAATAGATAGTGGAAGCTGCTGATTATTTTGCCGTCTTGCACATAGTACCGGGGGATCCGGCGACCGATGGTGCAGACCGCCTCATAATTGAAGGACATCGCCGCTTCGCCGTATTCCTCGGCGGAAATGGTCGCATTCCCGTCCTGACCGATGAGGGTCACAGGATCGCCGACCGTTGCCTCAGAGATCCCGGTCACATCTACCATAAACTGATCCATACACACCCGACCCAAAATGGGCGCTTTCTGCCCCTGGATCAGCACATAGAATTTGTTGGACAGGGTGCGTTTATAGCCATCGGCATAGCCTACAGGAACCGTTGCCACCATGGTGGTTTTCTCGGTGGTATAGGTACCGCCGTAACCGATTTCCCGCCCGGCTTCCAGCGTTTTGATATGGGTAATGCGGCTGCGCCATTGCAGAGCAGGTCGCAGTGGCAGAAGTGTGGGGTCTACCTGGTCGCTGGGGTACAGACCGTACAATACGATGCCTGCGCGCACCATCTCATAATGGGTGTCGAAATTCATACTGCCGGCGGAATTATCCAAGTGCCGGATGTTGACTTTCACACCCCGGGTCTGCAGCATTTGGTCAAAGCGGTCAAACTGCTTTGCCTGCGCCCGGGCACGGGTCAGATCGGCAGAATCCGCCGTGGCAAAATGACTGAAAAGACCCTCGGGAATCAGACCCGGCAAATTGCAGATCGCCTTGCAGATGTCCGCATCTTCTTCCGTTACCTGAAAACCAATGCGGCTCATACCTGTATCCACCGCAATGTGGAAGGGCGCGTCAATCCCCAATTGCCGAGCGGTATCGGACAGCGTTTTGCCATCCTCGTACCGGAAGATCACAGGACGGATCCCCTCCCGGATCGCCGTTTCAAAGGCAGCGGTGGGCATAGGTCCCAGCACCAAAATGGGCGCTGTGATTCCGGCTTTCCGCAGCTCCAGTGCCTCCTGCACCGTGGCAACACCAAAGAAATTGCAAATTTCCTTTAGCCGGTGGGCAATCGCCACCGCACCGTGACCGTAGCCGTCGGCCTTGATGACCGCCATTACGGGCACACCGGTCTTTTTCTCGACCGCTTGAAAATTATGGACAATGGCATCCAAGTCCACGATGGTATAGGAATTATCCAATTCTATTTCTTTTGTGTACATCGATTACTTCACCGTTCCGTCGGGGTTAAACAGGGGTAATTTTTCCAGATAGACCAGATCCTCCCGATCCTGGGCATCGCCCTCTGCCAGAATGGTCATACGACCGGCGATGGTGCCGCCAGCCTTTTCAACCAATGCTTCCAGTGCCAGCAGACTCTCACCGGTGGAGATCACATCGTCCACGATGAGGATTTTCTTGCCCTTGATAAGTGCGGCATCGGCGCCGTCTAAATACAGCGTCTGCTCCCGGGCGGTGGTGATGGAACGGACCTTATATTCGATGATATCCTTCATATACAGCTTGGGGGCTTTCCGGGCCAGCAGATACTTGCTGCGGCCTGCCTGCCGGGCCATTTCGTGGGCAAGGGGGATGCCCTTTGCCTCGGCGGTGATGATGTAATCATACTCCGGCGCTTTCTCCAAAAGCGCTTTGGCGCAGGCAACGGTCAGCTCCGGATCGCCGAAGATCACAAAGCCGGCAATATACAGCTCATCGGTCACAGGGCAAATGGGCAAATCCCGGTCCAAACCGGCAATATTCATACGATAATACATAGATTTCGCTCCTTTTCTTTTTTATTCATTATAAACCATTGATTTGGAATGTCAAGATTTACAGGGTCTGCAGAATGACGTCCACCAAATGCCCAAACAGATCGTGGACCCGTGCGGCGGTCTCCACCACCTCGGCGTGGTTCAGCTTCACCGGCAGCACCCCTGCTGCCATATTGGTGATGCAGGAAACGCCCACCACCTGCATACCGCAGTGACCGGCCACCAGCGCTTCCGGCACGGTGGACATGCCCACCGCGTCCGCGCCCAAGGTACGGAATGCCCGAATCTCCGCCGGGGTCTCATAGCTGGGACCGGTGCACATCAGATACACACCTTCCTCCAGGGGGATGTTTTCCTCCGCCGCCCGGGTCTTGATGGCAGAGCGTACTTCGGCGGTGTACAGGTCGCTCATATCCGGGAATCGGGGTCCGAACTTTTCAAGATTTGCACCGATCAAGGGATTGGTGCCGGAGAAATTGATGTGATCGGCAATCAGCATCAGGGTACCGGGTTGGTAGCTGAGATTGACGCCGCCGGCCGCATTGGTCAGCACCAGATTCTTTACACCCATTGCCGCCAGCACCCGGACAGGCAATGTGATCTGATGCATAGAAAGACCCTCGTAGAAGTGGACGCGACCTTGGGCCACCACCACGGTCTTTCCCTCTTTTCTGCCGAACACAAACGCGCCGGTATGCCCCTCCACCGTGGGTTGGGGGAAATTGGGAATTTCCGAATAGGGGATTTTCACACTGTCGTCCAAGGTGTCGGCATAGTCACCCAGACCGCTACCCAGTATCAGCGCCGTTTCCGGACGCAGGGGAACCTTTTTCAACAGATATTCCGCCGCAGCGGTGATTTTGTCCTGCAATGTCATAGTATCACCTCAACACAAATCTTCCGAATATAGTTTATCCGATTCCCAACGAATAGGATTTTCACAAATGTATTTTGCAATTTCGTCATAATCTTCCTGTCCCCGTATCACATGGTCATAAAAGGAGGTTTGAAATAATTTTTCAACAGGATGTACCTTTTTGCATTCTCGTGTTGTCAACGATTTATACGCGCAGACCACATCCATCACTGTAGGGCGGGGGCTTGCTCCCGCCGTATTTTCTTCAATAAAAAAGATAATATGAATATGGTTTGGCATAATCACATAACGGTCAACCTTTACCCCGGGGTATCTGATTTCCAATTGTAACAACTGTTCTTCTGCAATTCGCCCGTATCTTGTATATTGGTTTTCGGCGGGAGCAAGCCCCCGCCCTACGATATGGGACAACACACACTTTTTATCTTGGGTGCAAATCGTCACGAAATACGCACCGGCTGTACTGTAATCATATTCCTTTAACCGGGAATGTTTTCTTTGCGGCAGTTGGTTTTCCATTTATATCACCGCTATCATCATAGCACAAAATCGGCAGAAGGACAAGCCTTCTGCCGATTCCATATCTGTGGGTGTTCAATGATTGCGGGGATAGGGTTTCTTTTCGTCGGTCAAGCCGGCTAAATAGTCCATACTGGTGTCCAACGCAATTGCCAGCTTTCTGCATTGTTCAAAAGTAAGATACCGCTTTCCGCTTTCGATTTTGGAGTAATCGCTTTGATCTATTCCTGTCAGCATTTGTATTTTAACTTGGGTAAACCCTTTTTCTTTGCGAAGTTCTTTGATTCTCGTCATATCCATCACCATCATTATTATGGCAAATTTCCCTATTGCAAATAGGGTGAAATTGACCTATAATCAACAAAAAGGAGGATATTTACTATGAAAGAATCAGAAATGACTTTATTTAATGAGATTTTTGCGCAGGCTGTGACAAACGGGGAAATACAAGTGAGTTTCCGCGGTGTGCAAGGCGCTGCAACGGCGGTGGTGGAGGGACAATGTTATCAGGCACTGCAAAAAATCAAGGCGATTTTGAATAACGAAACCCTTGATGACAAGGAATGCTTCCAAAAAATTGAAGAAATCGTTTGCATATTAGAGGAGATTGGAAGCAACGGCGGCAGTCGACACGATTTTGGATAAACAGAAAGGGCGGATGGTTTCATCCGCCCTTTACATCAATATATGCTATAAAACAGCACCAAAAAGATCAGTGCAACAGCCATGCACACACCGCCGCAGACGAAGAGAAAACCGAAGCCGGTAACTTTTTTCTGCCGGTGGCGCTCCACATAATCGTAGTACTTCTCCATCTTCCGTCTGCCGCCGGGGAGCAGCGCTTTGCGCGCCACATCCAAGCAGTACCCCAGACCGTAGAAGAAGCCGTCATTGCCTACCCAAAGCAGTGCGCCCACGCACAGCGCGATAAGACCCGGGATGGTAAAGCCATCACACAGGGTGCGGTATTTTTCTGCCGCTGTCATACCGGCAAAATCCCGCAGACCGCAGTAAAGGGCGGCAAGACCCAGACAAACAGCGCCGGTGATGCCGTATTTCAAAAGCTTGGCTTTCACAGACCCAACTCCTCTTGGTATGCCTTTTCTTCGGCGGCGTTACAGTAGACAAAGTGACCGGGCGCCACCTCACGCATAGTGGGCGCATCCGCGGAATAATCGTGGATGGCAGGGTCGTAGGCAACTCTTACCCGCTGCTTTTCGCTGTGGGGGTCGGGCAGAGGGATGGCAGAGAGCAGACTCTTGGTGTAGGGGTGCAGGGGGTGGGTAAACAGATCATCCGCCGTTGCCAGTTCCACCAGCTTGCCGAAGTACATCACACCGATCCGGTCGGAGAAGTATTTCACAACCGACAGATCGTGGGCAATGAACAAAATGGTCAGATCCAAGGTGTTCCGCAGATCGTTGAGCAGGTTGATGACCTGCGCCTGAATGGACACATCCAAAGCGGAAATGGGCTCGTCGGCGATGAGCAGCTCCGGGTGCATAATGACACTGCGGGCAATGCCGATGCGCTGCCGCTGTCCGCCGGAAAATTCGTGGGGATACCGACCTGCGTGCTCCCGCACCAGACCCACCAGCTCCAGAATTTCATAGACCTTCTCGTCAATATACTTTTGATCCTTGATTCCTTGAATGACCAGACCCTCGGAGATGATCTCCTTGACGGTCATACGGGGATTGAGGGATGCGATGGGATCCTGGAAGATCATCTGAATATCGGTGACCGCACCGGATTTTGCGTGATCCCGCTTGGCGTTCTTGATTTCCTCTTTCAGCTGGGCGATTTTCTTCTTGCAGCTGTCGGCGCGCTCCGGATTTTCCTTCATTTCCTTGCGGCAGGCGGCGATTTCATCGTAATAGGCCTTGGTGCCGGCGCAGATGCGCTTGCCCTTGAAATAGATGCTGCCGGAGGTGATGTCGTAAATTTTGATAATGCTCCGTCCGGTGGTGGTTTTACCGCAGCCGGACTCACCCACAAGACCGAACACCTCGCCCTTGTGAATGTCGAAGGACACATTGTCCACAGCTTTTACGCTGCCAAAATGCTGGCACAGGTTTTCTACCTGCAGCAGAACTTCTTTATTTTCCATTCTGCTCACCTGCTTTCTGCTTCATTCTGGCGATACGATCGGTGATGATCTTAGGAATCTCCACCTTGGGGGCATCCGGGTGGAGCAGCCAAGTGGCTGCCCAGTGGGTGTCGGACACCTTAAATTCCGGAGGCTGCTGCTCAAAGTCGATCTGCATAGCGTACTTGTTCCGATCGGCAAAGGCATCGCCCACGGGGGGATAGATCATATTGGGCGGTGTGCCGGGGATGGCATCCAGCTTTTCTTTGGTGTCCAAGTCCGGCATAGAGGACAGCAGTGCCCAGGTGTAGGGGTGACGGGGGTCATAGAACACCTCGTCCACCGTGCCGTACTCCACGATCTTGCCGGCATACATCACGGCGATTTCGTCTGCCATATTGGCAACCACACCCAAATCGTGGGTGATGAAGATGACCGACAGATTCCGCTCTTTTTTCAGATTGTTGATCAGCTCCAGAATCTGCGCCTGAATGGTCACATCCAGTGCGGTGGTAGGCTCGTCGCAAATCAGAACCTCCGGGTCAGCCGCCAGAGCAATGGCGATGACGATCCGCTGGCGCATACCGCCGGAGAACTCAAAGGGGTACTGATTATAGCGCATTTGGGGGTCTTTGATACCCACCTCTTCCATCAGCCGGATGGCCCGCTCTTTTGCCATTGCGGGGGTGACCACATAGGCGGCTTTCTCGGCTTTGTCCTCAATATAAGCAAGCAATGCCGCGGTGCGCTCCGGGAGATTGACACCGTCTGCACTGGCAATGGCGGTCTGATAGCGCGCTTCCAACCGTTCTACCAAATGCACCAGATTGCCCTTCAGCTCTGCAAGGTCATAGACATTTTTGGGTCGGACCTTCCATTCCACAGTCTTGCCCCGGGCGATGAGCGCCTCCCGCTTTTGGGTCTGCCGGGCAAAGTGCGCTTCCTCCTTGGGGTTGGTGTGCAGGACGGTAAAATACCGCTCAATGCCGCTCAACAGACCGCTGCGCAGGGTATAGGCAAAGCTGTCCTTGACGGTTTCCAGCCGGTCGATGCTGTCTTCTACCTTGGCAGTAAGCGCCTTGGCATAGCGGAGGGCATCTGCCTTGGTGAAATCACCGGCAAAATAGGCTTTGGCATCGGCCAGGGCAGGCATGACCGCCTGCTTTTTCTCCAACGCGGTACGGAAGGCATATTCCACAGCCTTTTGGGCATCTTCCGAACCGGCAAGACGCATATTTTCCTTCAGCAGGGCGGACATCCGGTCGTGCTCCTTCTTGGCCTGCCGGCGGCTGGTCTTGTTTTTCAGGAGCATTGCCTCGGTGATCTGCTTGCCGATCTTAACGATGGGATTTAAGGAAGACAGGGGATCCTGGAAGATCATAGAGATCTCGTCGCCCCGGATGTTGCACATTTCCTCTTCGGAAATTTTCAGTAGATCTTTGCCGTCATAAATGATCTCGCCACTCTCTACGATGGCATTGCCGGCAAGAATGCCCAAAATCGCCTTGGAAGTGACGGACTTGCCGGAACCGGATTCGCCCACGATGGCAAGGGTCTTGCCCTTTTGCAGATCGAAGGAGATGTTCCGGACCGCCTTTACCGTACCACCGGAGGTGCGGAAGGCGATCTTCAAATTCTTAACTTCTAAAACTGTATTGCTCATATCAGTCCTCCACGCCCCGCAGTGCCGGGTTAAACGCATCCCGCAGACCGTTGCCGAACAGGTTGAAGCAGATCATCAGCAAAGAGATGACCAATGCGGGGTACAGCATCAGGTGGGGGTAATTGGTCCAGATGCCGCTGGCATCGGACAGCAGGGTTCCCAAACTGGTCTGCTCGCTTGACCCCAGCTTGATGATACCCAAAAACGACAGCATACTCTCGGTGAGGATAACACTGGGGATCACCAATGCGGAAGAGGTGATGATGGTGCCCAGCGTATTGGGGAAGATGTGCTTCCAGATAATCCGCCGGTCACGGGCGCCCAAGGTCCGGGCGGCCATCACATATTCTTGGTTCTTGAACCGGTAGAACTGGGTGCGGACACGGCTTGCGGTGCTGATCCAGCCGGTCAGCACATAGGCAAACAGCAGACTGGGCACTGCGCCCACCTGCTTGGAAAGGTGAA
Source organism: Faecousia sp. (assembly GCA_045646665.1). GTDB lineage: Bacteria > Bacillota > Clostridia > Oscillospirales > Oscillospiraceae > Faecousia. The sequence goes on from JAZRLE010000034.1 coordinate 14,235, forward strand.
TTTGGAACAGTGTCGCCACCACGATGAAAGGCACACCGGACAGAATATCCGTCACACGGCTCAGAACGATATCGGTGGTGCCGCCGTAGTAACCCTCCACTGCGCCGTATGCCGCGCCAATGAGGAAATTGATCACAGAAACACAGACAGCCACCAACAGGGACAGCCGGATGCCGCCGGCGATCCGCAGCGCCAGATCATAGCCCTGGGAATCGGTACCCAACAGGTAGTTGGGCTGGCTTCCGTACAGGTACTGATAGTAGTTGTAGTACAGAACCCGGATCCGCAGCTGGGCGGTTTGCGCGTCGCCGCCGCCGGTGTACTGGCTGTATACCAGATTGCCCTGTGCATCCCGCTTGTAATTATCCTCCAAAATCAAATCTTCGGAGTAGCTCAGCCGGGATTCTTTGCCGTCTGCCTTTACGGTAACGGGAATGCCCTTGCCAACGGTCTTATACCACAGATTGGCATCGGCAGGGTCGGCGCAGTAGCCGTTCTGGGTGTCGATCAGCGGATACAGCACCGGCAGACCGGATTCCTCCTGCCAGGCAAGGATATTCTGATACTCCGCCTGCTCCACGCTGACATACAGGAAGCCTACCTCCAGATAGGTGTCCACCGTGGCGGGGTAGTACATATTTTTTTTGTTTCCCTGGGCCTGCTCATAAGGGGTATCGGTTTTGATGATGGGCTGATAGGGACTCTCCTGCGCCTGCTGCAGAGAAACAGACTCGCCCTTTTGACCCATAGCGCCGGCGCCGATGGCCTGCAGCTTAATATACGCGGCTTCGCCGCTTACGCGTTTGACACCGCCGGTGGCGATGCCCATATCCCGCAGCCAAGTGACCCGGGCAGGCTTTTTGGCATAGGTACCGCACATAAAATCTGCCTCGTGGGAGGTGATGAGCAAGGGGGTCAGGAAGGAGTATAGGATGATGCACAGAATAATGATCGCTGCCACCACCGCTGCCTTACTCTTGCGGAATCGGATCCATGCATCCTTAAAATAGCCGATGGGCTTGTCTTCAAATTTTTTATCGGAGATCCGCTCACCGGCATGGACAAAGGTGAACTTCTCCTTGGGGATGTTGATGTTTTCCATATTATTTCTCTCCCATTCTGATCCGGGGGTCGATAAATCCGTAGCTCAAATCCACCACGATACCGGCAAGCAAGCCTACAAAGCTGTAGAAAATACAGTCCACCATAAACACATCGTAGTCAAACAGCTGGATGGATTGGATATACAGCTGTCCCACGCCGGGGATGGAGAAGATCCGCTCGATGATCATAGAGCCGCTCATCACGCTGATGAAAGAGCCGATGATCATAGGCAGGATAGGCACCATGGCGTTTTTCAGTGCGTGGCGGGCAGTAGCCTGTCCCCGGGACAGACCCTTGGTGCGGGCAAGGAGCATATAGTCGGAGGTCAGTGTTTCCGTCAGTTCCGCCCGGGTGAACCGGCACAGACCGGCGATCTCGCCGAAGGACAGCGCCAGAATGGGCGGGATCATAGAGAAGAACATTTTGCCTGTAAACCAGCTGCCGCCGGCATCGGCAAGGGAATACACCGTCAGGGGCAGCAGATCCAGCTTGGAATACAGGAAATACTGCACCAAAAACGCGTACACATAGCTGGGCACCGACACAAACACCATAACACCGGTGCTGATCAGGGTGTCTTGCCATTTGTTCTTCTTAATGGCGGCATAGATGCCCAGCAAAATACCGAAAGGAATGGAAAGGATCAGCGCATAGGTGTTCACCAGCACGGTAGGTGCCAGCCGTTCCAAAAGCAGATCCAGCGCCGGCTGCCGGTACTGAATATACCAGGAGGTGCCGAAGTCCAATTCCGTAAAGATATTTTTCAAATAGATGCCGAACTGGGTCAAAATCGGCTCGTTGTAGCCCAATGCGTCCCACCGGGCGGCAATGGCATCTGCCAGATTCTTGTCCTGGGGCAGTTCCCGGGGCAAAAGCCGGATCAGCACAAAGCAGATGGTGGTGACCACAAAGAATACAAAGAACATTAAAAGAATTCTTTTGAGGACATATTTGAACATTTTCATGGGGATCTCTCTCCTTTTTTGGATAGCAGTTGACTGCTGTTCTTCAACAAGGGTTGTCGCGACAGCCTTTGTTGAAAAACGGCAAGAAGTCTTTTGTAGGGGCGACCATCGGTCGTCCGTTACCGCAGAATCGCATTTGCCGGCGGACGAGCAATGCTCGCCCCTACATTGGCGGTTTTGCGGCGTTTTATTGGCAACCAAGCCAGGGGTGCCGAAGCGCCCCTGGCCGTTGACAGACAGGAAAATTATTCGTAGTTCAGAGTGCCGCCGATGGATGCAACATGCTCTGCCCACTTTGCGTCGGTGTAGTTGTAGTTCATCAGCTCAAGGCCGCCGAAGCCGTACATAATGTTGTACGCATCGGTGTAGTTGTTGACCTGATAGGACAGCAGGTTGGCTGCGCAGGAGGCGGCCAGGGGGATGCGGTAGTACTTAGCCAGCAGCTCACGCTCCATAGTCGCGGTGATCTCCAGCTTGGTACCAATGACAGCGTTGGCATAAGGACCGGTGCCCACCATAGAACGGGACCAATCCTGCCAGGTCTTGGTGACATTCTCGCCGTCGATCTTGATGGTCAAAGTCTCCACTGCGGGATTCCAGCAGCCGGACTCGTGGATGTCATACTGCTGGGTGTCGCAGTAGACCTGGAAGTTACGGAAGGGATAGAAGGCTGCGCCGCCCCATCCGCCGTAGCCGATGGCATACTCGCCGGCGCCGATCTTACCGTGACGGGAGGGAACATTGCCCACACCCTCCAGAGTGATCTTGCCGAAGCCGGAGTCAGCCATTGCTTCGTTCAGGTACTCGTTGAGCTTGGTGATCTGGTTGCGGCTGGAGGAATCCAACTCGCCGCCGGAGTAGGCAACCAGGATCTTGATATCCTGACCCTTGGTGTACAGACCGGCTTTTTCCAGCTCGTTGCAAGCCTGCTTCATCAGCTCCTTAGCCTTGGTCAGGTTGTAACCGGTGATGGAAGCATAAGCCTCTTCCACGGTGGCATAGGTGGTACCGTCCACATAGCCAACACCGTACAGATCGCACATTGCGTCCATAGCGATGGAAGTTCCGCGGTAGGTGGAAGTGGGATCGTTGAAGATATCGTAGTAGTAGATATCGTTCATCAATGTGTAAGCGGGCTTGTAGCCGGCAGTAGCGGTGACCCAGTCTTCACGGTTGACAGCCAGGGAGAAGGCCTTACGGAAGGTAGTGTTGGACAGAACCACAGAGTTCTGGTTGCCCTTGGACTTGTCCATCTCCTTCAGTGCGTCCACATTGGTGTTGAAGAACAGCGCCATGGTGTAGGTCTCGTCTACACGGTACATCTGCTCGGAGAAGTTGTAGTTGGTCATCTCGTCGGCGGTGGGAGTCCAGGTGGACAGCTCGCCCTTGAGGAAGGCCTGCTTTGCAGCTTCGTCGGTCATCTGATCGATGACGATCTTAGTGGTCTGCCAAGCCTGTACCTTTTCGCCGTCTACTTCGTAAGCGGTCTCGGCATACAGGGTGCCGTCGTCCTTCTTGGTGAACTCATAGTAGTTCTCGTTCTGAACCAGAACGATCTGCTTGCTCTTCTGCAGGGACTCGATCTTGTAAGGACCGTAGGACATGGTGTTGGCGATGTCGGTGGCGTAGTTGGTGGTCACCAGCTTGCCGGAGGTGTCCTTGCCGGCCTCGTACAGATCCTTGTGCACCAGCCAGTTGGAGCTGCAGGAGTTGAGGAAGTAGTTGATGTCGATGGCGGACTGGGTGACATAGCGGATGGTGTAGTCATCTACCTTGTAGCAACCCACGACTGCATCATAGGTTTCGGCGTAGTTTTCGTTGTAGCTCTCGTTTGTGCTGTAACGGAACAGGGGGTAAGAACCGGTTTCGAAGGCTCTCTTCTTTTCGTTAAACAGCTTTCTGCCGGAAACCACATCCATCTCGGCATTGTTGTAAATGGTCTCATCGTCGATGAACAGGTACTTGGGCAGAGCGTTGCCCTTGGCATCGGAGTAGCCGGTGATCTTCATGGCCTCGGTGTCCATGCAGACCTTACCCTTGTTCTTGCTGGCGGTTGCGTCGCTGTAAGAAATGGAATCGTACAGTTCCTTGTCCAGAGAGTGGTAGTAGGTGTAGCCGCCGGCCACAGCAGACTCACCGCTGTAGTACAGGTTGGCGCGGTAGTTCTTCATGGTGGGATCCAGCAGCGCCTTCATGGAGTAGATGTAGGAATCGGCGTTGATGGCGGTGCCGTCTTGCCACTTCATCTTGTTGTTGAGCTTGATCTCGAAGACATAGCCCTTGTCCATCTGGTCGGCAGTCTTGCCATCGGGCAGAGTTGCCTTGTACTTGGTCAGGTCGTCGGTGTGATCCTTGGTCACATCGGTGATGGATTCAGCAGCCTTGAATACCCACTGGAAGCTGCCCTCTTCGCTGTTCTTGATAGCGGGGGTAGCCAAAGGGGTCTCCAGATACTGCATGATCTTCTGATCATAGTCGGTATCCCATGTGTGGGGGTTCCAGGTGACACCCAGCTGGGGGGTATAATCCCGATAGGTATACCCGTCTGCGTTCTTGCCGCCGTCGGTGGTGCCGGATCCGTCTACGGGCTTTTTCTTGCAGCCGCCAAAGACGCCCAGAACCAACACCAGTGCCAAAACCAGCGCCAGAATTCTGGTAAGTTTCTTCATTTTGTTTCCTCCTAAATATATTTCCTCGGATATGACTGATCCGAAAATCTACCGGATTCCTTAATGGGTAAAGGTATCGATAGTCTATTGCATTATAGCATAAACCCGGCGCATAATCAAGAAATAATCTTGCGTTTTTGGTTGTTTTTACATTTTGTTAATCTTCTTTTTCAGTATTCCCCGGTTTGTGGCAAAAGACACAGGTTTTGCGACAAAAACGGGAACGGCATATAAGCCGTTCCCGTTGCTTATAACGGATTCTGTTTGATCTTGGCATACCGCCGGGGGTACTGGGTCGGGGTAGGGGCGATCTTCTTCAACACGATGACCGTATGGGCGGTGCCGTCGATGGGAAATTCCGCCACCTGCTCCACTGCCAATCCCAACTTTTTGATGGCATTTTTTGCTTCTGCCAGCTCTTCAGCTGCGGCGGTGCCTTTCATGGCAAGCACCTTGCCACCCACCTTCACATAAGGCGCAGTCAGCTCCAGCAGGATATTGAGTCTTGCCACCGCACGGCTGGTGGCGATGTCATACTGTTCCCGCCGGGTAGCCACGGCTTCTTCCGCTCTGGCGGTGACGCATTCGGCATCCACACCAAGGGTGGGCAGCACCGTTTCCAGCCACTGCATCCGCTTGCCCAGGGAATCCAGCAAGGTCAGATGCACTGATTGACAGGCGATCTTCACCGGTACACCGGGAAAGCCTGCGCCGCAGCCCACATCGATCATCCGCTTGCCTTTTAAATCCTCCAGGGTCAGCAAAGATAGACTGTCCAGCAAATGCAGCTTTGCCACCTGGGTCGGCTCTGTAATGGCGGTGAGATTCATCACCTTATTCTGTTCTATGACCGCCTGTCCAAAGGCGCAGAGGGTGTTTTGCGCGGCATCGTCCAATGACAGACCCAGCAGCGGCAGACCGTCAGCTAATGTTTTTTGCATTGTGTTCACCTATGCATCCGGGTGGTCACTTAAGTCCACCTGTGTTTTGTCCATGGGGTTGAAGGGGGATTCCTCTTCCACCAGCGCCGGCAGCACGATCTCCTGAATGTGCCAGCTGACCAGCAGGTCATAGACCGTATCGCCCTCCCGTTCCCGGTCGCCCAGGAAATCGTTGCACACCATCAGGTCATACTGCACCTGTGCGCTTTCTTCTGCCCGGATCCGGGTCACTGCGCCGGTGCCGCTGACAGCATCCAATGCCTCCAGTGCCAGCAGACAGTACCGGTAGCCCATCAGCGCGCCGGAATACTGAAACTGTACATCTTCATTGTTCATACAGGCAAGATAAGCAGCAAAAGCGGCATCCCGTTCGATGGTAATACTTGCCTGGTGCGCCATCTCCCGGCACATGGCAAAGGGTTGCAGCACTGCCGGCGTCCGGGGATTCACGGCGGCTTCGCCGGTCAGACCGAAGGTCACACCGGTTATGCCCCGGCGGGTATAGCTTTTCTCCCAACCCAGTTTCTTCACAGGACCCATAGGTCCGGCGAATACGGAAAGGGACTGGTCATACACCAGCACCTCAAAGCCGTTGGAGGCCTGCTGCGCCAGTGTATCAAAGTCGGCAAACACCACACCGTTGCCGTCCCGCTGTACCTGCTGGCACAGGGCATTTGCCTGATCCCGGTAGTAAATGGCGGCGTTTTCCAGTTCTACGATGTCATAGGGTGTTTCTTCCAGTCGGATATCCTCCGACAACGGACCTGAATGCTGATTCAAACCGTAAAGGCAGATATGCAAAAAGACCAGAACCGCCGCAGCGGTGCAGACCCAACCGCCCCACTGAATGGGATTCCACTTAAAGATCAGCATCAGCACAGCACTGACAGCAACCAGTGTTATCGCCACAAACAGCAGCGCCTGCCACAGGCAGAAGCTGACACCGCCGCTCCAATCTGCCAAAAATGTCATAGACATACGGCTGACATAGGGGTAGATCATATCCACCAGTACCGTATGACCCTTGGCAAATGCGGTCAGCGCCCAGCCGCAGGCCAGCAGAATCGCCGCGGTCAGATATCCTCGCCAATATTTCAAAAGGCAACGCCTCCTTCATTCCAAATCTTGGGATATTTCAGTATATCACATTTCGGACGGGTTGTCCAGTATGCCCATCACACCGTCTTGATACAGACCCGTCACCGTCACGGTGCAGACCGTGTTGTGCAGATCCTCGCCTTTTGCGTATACCTTTATATAATTGGGGGTGTGACCTGTATAGTATACCCCATCCTGCTCTTCAAATAATACCTGTACACGATTTCCAATCGTGCGCTGCCGATAAGTTTTGGACATCTCCTCTGCCACGGCAATGGCTTTCCGGCTTCTTTCCTCCTTGACGGCATTGCCCAGCTGACCGGGCATCTTGTCCGCCGGTGTACCGGGACGGCGGGAATAGGGGAAGATGTGCATATCCGCAAAGGCGCATTTTTGGATAAATGCCAAGGATGCGGCAAACTCCTCCTCCGTCTCTCCGGGGAAGGCTACGATCATATCGGTGGTGATACTGCACCCGGGGAAATACCCATTCAGCAGCGCCACGCTTTCCAAATACCGGGCGGTATCGTACTTCCGCTTCATCCGTTTGAGCACCGTGTCACAGCCGGATTGCATGGACAGATGGAACTGGGGACACAGGTTTGTAAGTCCTTGCAGTTTCTTGCAAAACGCCTCCGTTACGATGCGCGGCTCCAAAGAACCCAGCCGCACCCGCAGGTCTGGAACAGCATGGCAAACTGCCTCCAAAAGCTCTGTCAGCGCCGGTTTTCCCGGCAGATCCACACCCCAGGAGGCAATCTCGATGCCGGTAACCACGATCTCCTTATAACCCTGCTGCGCCAATGCCTTTGCCTGCTCTACCGCCAATTCTATGGGGGCGGAACGGACAGGTCCCCGGGTGTAGGGAATGATGCAGTAGCTGCAGAAATTGACGCATCCGTCCTGCACCTTCAGCATTGCCCGGGTGCGACCCTCCAGACCGCCGGCAGGCAGCACTTCAAAGCTGCGGCGTTTCAATGCTTCATCCAGCACCTTGGCTTTTTGCCGGGTGTGCAGGGTATCTGTCACCTGCTGCAAAAATGCCGCTCGGTCACCACTGCCGCCCAGTACATCGATATCCATATTCTGCAAGCTGTCTGCAGCGTGCTGGGGATAGCAGCCGCACACCGCCACCACAGCCTCCGGATTTTCCCGGCGGCAGCGACGGATCACCGCCCGGTTCTTCTTGTCGGCAACCGCCGTCACCGAGCAGGTGTTGATAATATAAGCATCGCATTTTTCTTGAAAATTGCCAATTGTATGCCCTTGGGCGGTCAAAAGCTGCTCCATTGCCTGGGTTTCGTACTGATTTACCTTGCAGCCGAGGGTATAAAAACCGAATTTCATTGTATGATTCACCAATATTCTCTTTCTGTCCGGATTGTTTTTCTGATTGTTTCCCAATTGATATATGGGCGCATTCTACTTATAATATACACAGTTATTATACTCGAAATAAACCCTTTTGTATAGCACCGGAGGCTATTTTTATGCGTTTTCAAATTTTTCTTACAACCTACGAGCAGATAAAGGCCTTTGTCAGTCTCGCTGCCCGGCAGCCCTTTGATATCCGTGTGGGCAACGAACGGCAGAGCATCAACGGCAAAGACTTTATGGGAATGTGCTCTTTGGACTTCTCCCGTCCCGTAAATGTGCAGGCGGACTGTACCGCCGATCAAGCTGCTGCCTTCCGCAAGGACCTGCTGGCAATGGAACATTGATACCACCGTCCCGGGAATACCTGGGGCGGTTTTTTATGCTTTTTTATAAAAAACAGTAGGCAAATGAAAACAAATGTGCTATCATAACAAAAAAAGAAAGGCAGGTGGCATTGGTGCGGATCTTAGGGATTGACCCGGGTTACGGGATCACCGGTTTCGGTCTGATCGAAGCGGAGCGGAATCAGTTCCGATTGCTGCACTGCGGTGCCATCACCACTCCGGCAGGCATGGATTTTTCCGCCCGGTTGGAGATCATTTATAACGATATGACAGAGCTTTTGCAGATGGCAAAGCCGGATGCGGTTGCCATCGAGGAGCTGTTTTTCGGACAGAATGTCACCACCGGCATCGGTGTTGCCCAAAGCCGGGGCGTGATTTTGCTTGCCATCCGGCAGGCGGGATTGGAGGTCACCTCCTATAAACCCATGCAGGTCAAGCAGGCAGTGGTGGGTTACGGAAATGCCACCAAGCATCAGGTGCAGGATATGACCAAGCGGCTTTTGCATCTTGAAAAAATGCCCAAGCCCGATGATGCCGCCGATGCCATTGCCATCGCCCTGTGCCACGCCCGGTCAGCTACATCGTTGCTTGCAAAAGTACAACACCCGTAGGGGCGATTCAAGAATCGCCCGCGGGTCATTCGTGAATGACCCCTACAAACGCATAAAAAGGAGTGTCCTCTATGTTATATTATGTTTCCGGTCCTGTGACCGTATTGGAGCCGGGATTGGCTGTTATTGACTGCGGCGGTGTGGGTTACGGCTGCCGGGTCACTGCCTATACGGCGGCGCAATTGAAGCTGAATCAGCCGGCAAAGCTGTTTATCACCGAGTCCATCCGGGAGGATGCCTATGATATCTACGGCTTTATCAGCCGGGAGGAGCAACGGTGCTATGACCTTTTGACCTCTGTCAACGGTGTGGGTCCCAAGGCGGCGCTGGCAATTTTGGCGGCAGGTCCTCAGAATTTTACTTTGGCAGTGATGACCGGGGATGAAAAACTCCTCACCGCTGCCCAAGGTGTGGGTAAAAAGATCGCCCAGCGGATCATTTTGGAGCTGAAGGACAAGATGGGCGGCGCCGGCGCGGAGCTGGACTTCTCCGGACCCACCGTATCCGCCCCCGTCACCGGCAACAATACCGCTATGGCAAATGCGGCATTGCAGGAGCTGGGCTATTCCCCCGCAGAGATCGCCACAGCCTTGAAGGGTGTCGACCCCAATGCCTCCACCGAGGAAATGATCCGCTTTGCCCTGCGCGCTATGGTGATGAAGGGATAATAATTGATAATTGACAATGGACAATTGACAATTAAAGGAACAAAAGATATGGAAAATATCATTACAGATAAGAGTTTTCACTTTGCTGTGCGGATTGTAAATCTTTGCAGATATTTACAAACCGAACAGAAAGAATTTGTTTTAACCAAGCAATTATTACGCAGTGGCACAAGTATCGGTGCAAATGTTTCAGAATCGCAACAGGCACAAAGTCGACCCGATTTTATAAGCAAGCTGAACATTGCGTTAAAAGAAGCCTACGAAACCAATTACTGGCTTCGCTTGTTACACGAAACCAATTTTTTAACAGACGATGCTTTTCAATCCATCATCACAGATTGTAGAAAATTGGAACGACTTTTGATATCCATTATCAAAACATCGAAGGAATAATTGACAATTGTCCATTGTCAATTGTCCATTGTCAATTTAACCGGAGGTTACTATGAGTCTTGAATTTTCTGAAGGGTTGGATGCTTCCCCCATTATTTCTCCCACCTTTGCACCGCAGGATGCCGGGGAGATCGGTCTGCGCCCGAAACTGCTGTCGGACTACACCGGTCAGGAGAAGGCGAAGGGAAATCTGTCCGTCTATATTGAAGCCGCACGGCTGCGGAATGAGCCGCTGGACCACACCCTGCTTTACGGTCCTCCGGGTCTGGGCAAGACCACCCTTGCCGGTGTCATTGCCAATGAGATGGGGGTCAATATCCGCATCACCTCCGGTCCTGCCATCGAAAAACCCGGCGATCTGGCAGCACTGCTGACCAATCTGAATCCCGGTGACATTCTCTTTATCGATGAAATTCACCGGTTAAACCGGGTGGTGGAGGAGATTTTGTACCCGGCAATGGAGGATTTTGCCATCGATATCATCGTGGGCAAGGGTCCTTCTGCCAATTCTATCCGGCTGGATCTGCCGAAATTTACACTGGTGGGCGCCACCACCCGTGCCGGTCAGCTGTCCGCGCCTTTGCGGGATCGGTTCGGTGTGAATCTGCGGTTGGAGCTGTACACCAATGAGGAGCTGGCGAAGATCGTCACCCGTTCGGCGACCATCTTGGGTATGGAGATCGAGCCTGCCGGCGCGATGGAGATCGCCTCCCGCAGCCGGGGCACACCCCGTATCGCCAACCGTTTCCTGCGGCGGGTGCGGGACTTTGCCCAAATTATGTGCAACGGTGTCATCACCAAAGAGGCTGCCGACCTTGCCCTTTCCCGTCTGGAAGTGGACGCGCTGGGTCTTGACAACATCGATCGGCGGATGCTCACCGCTATTATCCGCAATTACGGCGGCGGTCCGGTGGGTTTGGAGACCCTTGCCGCCACCATCGGCGAGGAGGCGGTCACGCTGGAGGATGTGTACGAACCCTACCTGATGCAGCTGGGTTTCCTCACCCGGACACCCCGGGGTCGCTGCGTCACCCGGCTTGCCTATGACCATTTGCACATCCCCTTTGACGGACAGACCAACTTCGAGATTTAATGGTTATTTTTCATAAAAAACCCAAAAACAGGCAGAAAAATCTTTATTAAGGATTGACAAAAGTTTTTTACTTGTGTATAATCCCACTTGTGACGGATACCGTCACCATATCATTTTGACCCTGCGTTATACCACTTCAATATTTCACGGGGCCCAAACAACCAAAGAGAGGTATTATCCATGTACGAAGACAAGACTTTAGTTTGCAAAGAGTGCGGCAGCGAATTCGTTTTCACCGCAGGCGAGCAGGAATTCTACGCAGAGCGCGGCTTCCAGAATGAGCCCCAGCGCTGCAAGGCTTGCCGCGATGCCCGCAAGAACGCTATCCGCGGTTCCCGTGAATTCTTCACCACCACTTGCGCACGCTGCGGCGGCGAGGCAAAGGTTCGTTTCGAGCCCAAGGCTGACCGTCCCGTATACTGCAGCGAGTGCTTCGCTCAGATGCGCGCAGAAGGCTAATCAAGCAAACAGAAGCAGCACCGGTTTCCTGAACTGCCCCAATTTGTGCGGACAGTACAAAAACACCCCTATGTAGGAAATATTTGATTCAAGCGGAGTGGCGTAGCGTTAGCGGCGCCACTCCTGTTTTTGTTTGAATACGTTCATTGTTGTAAAAGTAGATGTAGTC
>JAZRLE010000035.1:0-19794 GCA_045646665.1 Faecousia sp.
GCTACCATAGCTTCTATCGTCGGCAGCAATTCTTTGATATGTGTGTAATTTCGTTTGGACATAACGATACCCCCTTATGTAGTTATTATCCTACATAAGGGGGTGTTTTGTCTATTGTCCGATTTTACTGGTTCGGTTCATATCCGGAGCGTATTTTTTATTTCTTTGCCACGCGGCTGGTTACGATCAGATCCGCATCGGTATCAAACACCTTGGACAGCACCACCTGTCCCGGCTCCACCGGCGCTGACAGCGTCAGCTTCTGCAGCTGCTCCATCAGCGGAAAGATCAGCTCCCGGGAGATGGGTGCAGTCAAGCGCACGCTGGCCAGCGGTCGGTCACCGCCGATGACTTCTATCGAGCTGGTCACCGTCCGCTTGGGGTCGGTCAGCTCTTGGGTCACATATTCCCTGCCCTTAACGCACTTGTTGCCCTGTGTGCTGTGGACGGTCTTACCCTCATAATCCACAGTAATTTCACAGCTGTTGGGGCAAAGGATACAGGTATACACTCTAGTCAACACAGCTCACCACCTTCAACGGCGCCCCGGAAATCAGCGCGGTTTTTTTGATGTCCATATGTACCATAATTGCCGGCAGCGCCTTGGGGACCCGCTTTTTGGCGATGCACACATCCTTCTGCTTCAGCGCCACGGCAGCAGCCAATCCTGCCGGACCGCCGCCCACAATGATTACCTTCATACGCCACGCACCTTTCCTGTAAACATCCACGAGCCCTTCCAGCTGTAGGTGACTTCCTCCCGGCTGCAGCCGGTTTCCGCCATAATCATCTCCGTGACACGGGTCTGACAATAGCCGCCCTGACACCGACCCATCATAGTCCGGCAGCGGTACTTGATGCCGGTCACGGTATGGACACCCAAAGGATTGCGCAATGCCTGCAAGACCTCTGCTTTGGTAACGGTTTCGCAGCGGCAGACGATCTCACCGTAGTTGGGGTCTCGGGCGATCAGCGCCGCTTGCTCCTGGGGAGATTTATCGTGGAAGGTGACGATGCCCTCACGGGTGGGGTCGAAATCGGGATTGGGGATCAGCGCTTCTACCTCCTGCATCAGCTGCACGATGTATTTGGCAATGGGAACCGCACTGGTAAGACCCGGCGACTCAACGCCCACCAGATTGATGGCATTGGGCGCTTCCTTGCGCCGTTCGATGACAAAATCGTGGTAGCCGCCCTGCTCCTTGGAAGTGAGCTTGGGGCGGATGCCGGCAAAATTGCGGATAAAATGCTCCCGCCGCACATGGGGGAAGATTCTGGCGGCATCCGCCAGCAGCATATCCATAGTTTCCCGGGTGGCACTGTAATCCTCCGGATCGTCCAAATATTCATTGCTGGGACCGATGAACACATTGCCGTCCACGCTGGGGGTCAGATGGATGCCCAGACCGCCGCTTTTGGGGTTGGGAACAGGATAGGCAGGCAGGAGCAGCATAGGACCCACCTTCTGGTCCAGCAGGAAATACTCGCCTTTACAGGGGTGGATGGTGTAATCGTGGATGCCCAGCATATGGCTGATCTTGTCGGCGCCCAGGCCTGCGCAGTTGATGACCCACCGGGCGGTGAATTCTTCGCCGCCGGCAGTGATGCGGTAGCAGTTTCCATCGTGAGAAATGGCGGTCACCGGATGCTCAAAGAAAAACTCTGCGCCGTTCTTTGCCGCATTTTCCGCCAGCGCCACCGTGTAAATAAAGGGGCTGAGGATCGCCGTGCTGGGCGACCACAGGGCAAATTCCCCCTCCACCATAGGCGCTTTTTCCCGGATGAAGTCCTTATCCACAATGGCAAGTCCCGGCACACCGTTTTCCTCACCGATTTTCTTCATCTGCTCCAGCTTGACCCGGTCTTCCTCTGTAAAACCTACCACCAGCTTGCCGGTGCGCTTGTAAGGAATATCCAATTCCTTTGCCAATTGATCAAAGCCTGCGTTGCCTTCCACGCAGAATTTTGCCATCAGACTTCCGGGCTTGTTATTAAAGCCTGCGTGGAGTACACCGGAATTCCGGGCGCTGGTCTCGCAGCACACATCCGGGTGCTTTTCCAGCACGCCGATCTTCAATCGGTACTTTGAAAGTTCTCTGGCTGCCGCAGAACCAACCACACCGGCGCCCACGATCAGAACATCGAACATACAAATCCCTCCCTAGCTTTCGTTAATTCAGTTAACTGAATGTGTCTATTATAGCACCGCGTTTTTTACTTGTCAAACATTCCCGTTGGGTTTATAATAAAGAAAACAGGAGGGTGCCTATGGAAAATATGCTGCAAACGCCGATTCGTGAAAAGTCTTATCTGCGGATCGTCGGCACGATTATGGATATGATCGCCCAAGGTAAGGTGCAATACGGCGACCGGCTTTATAACGAGCAGGAGCTGGTGGCGATGCTGGGCGTCAGCCGACCTACCCTGCGAGAAGCCCTGCGGGTATTGGAATTTTTGGGTATTGCCACGGTGGTTCCCCACAAGGGTATCTCCATCAACCGCCCCAGTGAGCAGGGGGGATATTTGCCGCTTTTGTATATTTTGTCTTTTGAGAAAACCACCGGAAAAGAATTGTTTGAACTGCGGCAGGCGCTGCAGCTGGAAATGGTATCGCTGGCCGCCGCCAATCGGACTACCGAGGATCTGCAGGCATTGCAGGATATGATTCAGGAAATGGAATCCCAAAAAAATGCCGGCGCAGAGGTTCTGTCGCAGCTGGACGACGCGTTCCACCAAAAACTGCTGGAAATCGCCGGAAACCGGCTGATCTGCAAGCTGATGGAGACCATCCGTCCTATGATCCGCAAGCAGCTGGAAAGTCACATTCAAAACGAAACGATCGCCCACAGAGATCAGACCATCGCCGATCATAAGCGCATCGTCCAGTGTCTGGAGCGGGGTGACGCTGCCGCCGCAAGGCAGGCGATGTTCCTGCACCTGACCGACTCCCGCCGGGATGCCGGCGACGAACCGGTTCCCTTTACCAAATAAACGAACACCCCCGGCGGATAATCCGCCGGGGGATGTTATTGGGGAAATTATTACTTCTTTGCGGAATGCTTGAAGAAGTGCCAGCCGCCCAGTCTGGGGGGATTGCCGGGATCGTCTGCCAGCAGTTCCTTGTAGTTCTCACAGACCTTGCGGAAAGCATTGGCATACTCCTCGATCTCGGAGGGAATGAACTTCTTGAACCAAGGCACACTGTAAACGGTGGCGCCCAGCCGCTCGGAGAAGTCCAGATTCTCATCCATCTTCAGCACATCGTTCTCAGCGTTGGCAACACGGGTGGGCTTGCCGTCACCGTAAACATCGGCTGTCTGGAACAGTGCGTGGGTATGCAGCGCAGCGTTGGCGCCGGGAGTTGCCTCCAGCACGCCCTCAGCCTGGAGCGCCTCGCAGAAGCGAGTCACGGACAGACCGCCCAGCTCCTCAGCAACATAACGACCGTAGGCACCGTAGAAACCTGCCATATTGGAGCCGTCAGACTCGTCCACACGACCGGGACGGATGCCGGGAACACCGTCCAGCAGATCCCAGAAATAGTTCATAGCCTTGCGGATCTCGGCGCAGCGCTCATCATAGTACTTCAGCTGCACACGACCCACAGCGGAGCTAAGCTGGTGCATACGGTACTTGTAGCCACCCAGAGGCAGGCCGGTAAGGGGCTTCAGATCCTCACAGGTGATGTTCTCATCCTTGAAGCGCTCGTAAGTACCCAGAGCCAGTGCGTGCTCGTAAACGGAGCGATCGTTGGTGATCATCATACCACCCTCGCCGATGGCGAAGGACTTGCCGCTCATCATAGAGATACCACAGGCATCACCAAAGGTGCCCAGGCGCTTGCCCTTGTACAGACCGCCCTGTGCGTGGGACAGGTCCTCAATGACCTTCAGGTTGTGCTTCTTGGCAATGGCCATAATGCGATCCATATCGCAGGGGTGGGACATATAGTGCACTACCATAATGGCCTTGGTGCGGGGGGTGATCTTCTTCTCGATGTCGTCGGGGTCGATGCACAGAGAGTCCTTGCACACATTGGCAAACACCACGGTTGCGCCCAGTGCCATAGCCTGCAGGCAGGATGCCCAGTAGGTAATGGTGGGGCAGATCAGCTCGTCGCCCTTGCGCAGACCCACGCCGTACATCGCGCACATCAGAGAGGATGTACCATTGTTGGTAGCCAGTGCGTACTTCACACCGATCCAGTCTGCAAATTCCTTCTCGAACTTCATGGTGATATCAATTTCACTCATTTTGCCCTTACGCAGGACATCCAAAACTGCATCTTCTTCCTCTTGGGTAATGATGGGCCACTTGGTCAGCTCCGGATTCACGGTCTTGACAGCTTTCTCGCCGCCGAACAATGCTAATTTAGACATAATCGTTTCTCCTTTTTTGGTTTTTCGGTTCTCCACCGATTATCAACATTATTATATCAGCTGCAAATACCGATAACAAGGTCTTTATTATCCATTACTAGCACAGCATTGCTTTTTTTTCGAAGAAAACAGGGAAAGAATTGCAATAATGTGCCATTTGTCCCTATGCCGCAATGCCGAACAGCCACAGGCATATCGGAATGGTGATGCAGCACAGGATGCTCGTAATACAGGTCAGTGCCGCACCGGTACGGCAATCCTCTCCCACCAGCTTGGGGAATACGATGGTATTCATACCGCAGGGCATCACCAGAAACAGCAGGGAGACCGTGGTCACCATAGGATCGATACCCATCAGGACCATAGCACCGCCCACAGCGCAAGGAATTACCAAAAGCCGCAGCACAGACATCACATATACCCGTCCATTGGCAAACAGGTCCGGCAGCTTATACTGGGAAATCACAACGCCCGTCAGCAGCATACTCACAGGACCCATACAGGAGGAGGCTTTGCTGAACATCGTCCCCACCGCCGCAGGCACCGGCAGCTCCAAAAGTCCCCAGGCAGCGCCCAGCACGATGGCAATATTGGCAGGATTTATGAGCTTTTTCAGATTGACCTTGCTGCGGGTCAGCGCGCAGTAGCCCAGCGTGTACACATAAAGGGACATAGGCAGACAGAAGATCATCAGATTCAGCAGCATTTCACCGCCGAAGATACCCTCTGCCAAAGCATAGCCCACATAGCCGTAGTTGGGCATCACAACGCTGTAGCGGTAGATTCCCTGCTGATATTTGTCCTTGGAAAACAATCTGCCAACCGGGTAACTGATAAGGGTCATCACCACCACGATTGCCAGGCTGGCAAGGATCAGCGGATACTTCTCCGACAAATACGCCACCGTAAACCGTTGGGAGAAGCTGCTGAAAATATTGGCAGGCACAAACACATATACCCCCAACACAGACAGAATCTTACTGTGGGCGCTGTTTGCGACCCCGGTCTTACCCAGAATGTAGCCCACAGTAATGAATGCCAGCAGGATCAGCACCTGCTCGATTACGATCGTCATAATATCACCTTTTTTCTGTAACTAAGCAAGGGCATTTTACCAAAATTGTGCAGGAAAAGCAATAGGTATTTCTGCCGTTGGGTAACCCGTGAAATGTTTTTGCTTTTTTCTGTCAACTGTGTTACAATAAAACCTACTAATCGGGAAACGAGGTGGGATCCTATGAGAAAAAGCATCCTTCCGGACAAGCTGTTGATCCTCAGCGGCAGCGGGCTGAAACTCATCGCCATCGGGCTTATGCTGATCGACCATTTTGCCTCTATGCTGCTACCGGTGCTGCCGGCTTTGAAGATGCCGCTGCTTGCCTTCGCAGGAAAGCAGCTGACCCTTTACACACTTATGCGTCTGCTGGGCAGAATGTCCTTTCCCATCTTTTGTTTCCTCATCGCCGAGGGGTTCGCCCACACCCGGAATAAAGTAAAATACGGCTTGCGACTTCTGGTGTTTGCGGTGGTTTCCGAGATTCCCTTCAATCTGATGAAAAACAGCAGTCTTTTTTACTTCGGTATGCAAAATATATTTTTCACGCTGTTTTTCGGTGTTGCGCTGCTTTACATCCTTGAAAAGGTAACCCATCCGGCGAAAAAGGCACTGTATATGGCGATGGTTTTAGTCCTGACCGTTGTCCTGCGGACGGATTACAATCTGCGGGGCGTACTGCTGATTTTGCTGCTGTATATCCTGCGGGAACGACCTGTGGAAAAAACCGTGTTGGCACTTTCGTTTCTTTCCAACATCGCCGCATTCGGCGCATTTGTTCCCATCAATATGTATAACGGACAGCGGAGTTTCGTGCGCTCACGGATATTGCAATATAGCTTCTATGTGTTCTACCCCGTGCACATTCTTCTGCTATTTGCCATCAAAATGCTGTTGGGAGGCCTTTTATGACCAAGCAATATATCGAAACCGAATACAAAGACTGTCCCCCGGAGCAGACCGTGGAGAACATCCGCGAGCGCCTAGCTTTTGCAGTGCATCGGGGAGGGTCGGACACCCTTTGATCCCTATCTGCTCCGCTGCGATAAGGTAAGCTGCGCCCAATGCCGCTATGCCGAAAACTGCAACTACACCGCTGTGAAACACCACATCGGCAAAGCCGGTGAGGCATATGCCCGGTTCACACAGGGACAGGATCGGTCGGTATTTACCATATGAAACACCATAGGGACACCGCAGAGGCGGTGTCCCTATTTGCGTATCACTGTTCCTTTAATGCGCTTTGCAGCCGTTGAATAAGGTCTTGCGTCAAGGGGGAAATTTTTCGTTCATCGTTGAGGATATAACCGATGTGATACGCCTCCTGGCTATCCAGCGGAATGCTGACAATATCGCCGTCGTTCAGCGCCGAGGGCATAATGCCCGTACCCACCGTGTAGGCATCCGTCACCAAAAGCACATTCATCAGCGTCGCCCGGTCACTGATCTCGATGTGCTTATCCATATAGGACGCATCCATCAGCTCCTCGGTGAAATAGTCGCTGTTCTGCTCGCCCTGGGCATAGGACACATAGGGGTATTCCTTCATATCGCTGATGTGCAGACGCGGTCTGTCTGCCATGGGATGGGCTTTCCGCAGGAAGATATGGGGATGTACCGTGATTACCGGCGTGAAGGACAGCTTCCGACGACTTAAGTACCGTTTCATAATATCCAGGTTGCTGTCCTTGATGGCGATGATGCCGATGTCGCTGTAAGCCGTCTCCACATCCCGGATCACGTTGTAGGTCTCGATCTCCCGGATAGAGAAGCGGTAGCTTTGGCTGGTGGTTTCTTTCAGAAGCTTTCCGAAAATATCAGCAATAAAATCATAGTGCTGGGTGGCGATATACAGCTTCTGCTGGACACTCTTGCTGTAGCGCTCTGCCACAAGGTCAGCATCCCGGCAGATTCTCTGGGCATATTTGATAAACTCCGCGCCCTCGTCAGTCAAGTACACACCGGTGCCTGCCCGGTCAAAGATCCGAATCTGCAGTTCGCTTTCCAAAGTCTTGACACCCACGGACAAAGACGACTGGGCAACAAACAGCTGCTTTGCCGCCTCGCTGAAAGAACCGCATTTTGCGATTTCCAATACATATCTGCACTGTTGTACTGTCATATTCGGTATTCTCCTTAAACATCCTCAACATAGTTTATTATCGTATTCTGCGTACCCTTTGGTAAATAGTTAAAAACAATCACCGCTATTCATTTGCCGTAGGTTTTCCAATCCCGTGGCGTACAGCCGAACCGCTTCTTCACGGTTCTGGCAAAATACTTTGGGTCATTGAAACCGCTGTCTGCGGCAGCCTGCTCGACGGGCATACCGCTGGCGATGAGATTTCTTGCGCACTCCAAGCGCAGGTCGGTAATGTATTCCACCGGTGTCTTCTGATAGTGTTTTTGGAACAGCAGACGAAAATTTGTCTGCCCGATGGCGGCATTTTTGCAGATTTCCCCCACGGAAAGACCGTTATCCCGAAAGTTGGCGTGGATATAGGTGATCGCCGCCAAAAAACACGGGGGCATATGGATCGCCGTCTCCCGGTCGCAGACCAGACCCAAAATGTGATACAGCTGAGACATAGTGTAGACCCCATAACCTTGCGCCTTGGTATGCCACAGGGTATGCGCCTGCAAAAACGCCTGCTGGATCTGCCGGGGATTTTCCATGGTGTAAACCTCCGGACAGGGGTCATTTTGGGCGGTGACAAAGTGGATCACCAGCATTTCCGTGTCGGCATACTGCGCCTTATAAGCCAAATTTTGGGGCATATACAAAATATCATTGGGTTGTAGCCGATACTGCCTGTCACCTGCGGTGACGGTGGTAGTACCTTTGATGCGGAATGCCAACGCGCTGTAACTGCGGGGTGTCACAGAAAATGCGCCGTTGCTGGTGGCAATATGCTCCACACCGATGATCTGCAGAATGGGATTTTTTCCTTCATATATCATTTCGTCCACCTCAAAATCAGTATAACACAAAGAATTGGATATTTCAATGTTGAAAAATCCACCTTTTCTGTTGTTTTAACAGTTGTTTTCCCCAAAGACGGTTTTATAATGAAAGAAAAAACCTAAAGGAGTGTTCTCTAATGGACAGCTTGAAACAAAAAATCCAAGAATTTGCCAAAAAAGACGGTGTGGATCTCATCGGCTTTGCAGACCGTTCCCGGTTCGCCGATGTAGACCCCCGCTACAACCCCTTCTCCATCTTCCCGGAGGCAAAGACCGTGATCCTCATCGGCAAGCGGATCTGCCGGGGCTCTCTCCGGGGTGTTGAGGAAGGCACCAATTTCGGTGACTATCAGCTCTTCGGCAAGAACTGGCTGGAGGATGAATTTTTGTCCCTGTCCGCCTACAACCTGTCCAACTTCATTGAAAGTCACGGCTTTGAGGCAGTGCCCCTCTTCCCCAACCCCTGCGAGCAGGAACCTGCCGGTGTACCGGTGGCTGCCGGCAGACCCGCCCCCAATGTGTATCCGGATTTTGACTACGCAGCAGTTGCCTGCGGTCTGTGTGTGATTTCCTACAACGGCATTCCCTTCTCCAAGGAGTTTGGTTCCCGTCAGCGTTTCCATATGATCCTCACCGATGCCGAACTGGAATCCACCCCCTTGCTGGATGCGGATTTCTGCACCGGCTGCTCTGCCTGCGCCGATGCCTGCCCTCTGGGCGCTATCAGCAAGACCGAGACCGAGGAAGTCACCGTCTGCGGTAAGACCTTCACCGTCGCCAAGATTGACTATGCCAAGTGCCGCATCTGCCAGAACGGCGCTGTTGCCAACCGTTTCCTGGAAACCGCAAAGCCCGACCGGGTGGCTGCCCTGTGCAACCGCAGCTGTCTGTGCGCGCTGGAGGAGCGGAAGGCATTGACCAACACCTTTGAAAATCAGTTCCGCACCAGCCAGGTCTGGAGCATCGGCGGCGTGACCGAAAAGGCAGACCGCTCCGACGAGCAGGCAAATGTCCTGGGCGGCTGCTTCTCCAAGACCGGAAAGCGGGGTCATTGATATGGCTTTGACCTCTCAAATGATCAAGGACCGCGCCAAGGAGCTGGGCATCGACTGCATCGCCATCGGTAACATCGAGCGATTCAAAAATGCCCCGGCGCTGATGAGTCCTATCTCCTACTTCCCCCAGGCAAAGTCGGTGATCGCCATTGCCATGCCCTTCCCCAGAGGCGCCAACAGAGGTATTGAGGAAGGCACCCACTGGCACAACTACACCTTCTATTCCTATAATAAGCTCAATGCTTTCTTCCGTCCAATCAAGACCTATCAGCTCTCCTGCTTTATCGAGGACCACGGCTATGAGGCCGTTGCCCACTATCCTGCCGTTCCCGAAGGCAACGGCACTACCAAAAAGCCGGTGGCTGAGGGCAAGCTGCCCCCGGACATCGTGTGCAGCATCCGTGTGATCGCTGCCGGCTGCGGTCTGGGTGAGATTGGCTGGTCCAAGGTGTTTCTTACCAAGAAGTACGGTCCCCGTGTGCGGTTGGGTCTGATCTTTACCGACGCTGTCCTGGAGCCGGATCCCATTCTGGACACCGGTACCCTGTGTCTGCACTGCGGCGCCTGCGCAAAGGGCTGTCCCGGCGGTGCCATCCCCAACCCCAAGGACAAAGATGCCCGCATCTATGTGGACTTCGGCGAAAAGCAGATCTGGTACGGCGATGTGCAGATGGGCAGGTGTACCCTGTCTCACCACGGTATGAACAACGAATGCTCCCCCTTCCTGAAGAAGGAATTCCCCAATATGGCATTCGATGTGCGTAACTCTCAGATGACCGAAGAAGAAGCCTACATTTTCTCTTACTCTCTGGCTGGCGCAAAATGGGGTCGTAAACCCGGCTCCCACGCGGTCATGGACTACTACAATTACATCATCGACCACACCGGCTACTTCGCCATCTGCGGTGCAAGAGGCTGTATCCGTTCCTGTATGGATGTGATGGAGCGGGCCCACAAGTGCGAGGCATCCTTCGAAAATCCCTACTTCAAACGGGAGCGGTGGGCGCTGCCCCTGCATCCGGAGAAGGATCCCGAGGGTGTCAACCCCTACCGGGAGGAGTATCTGGACGAGCACTACCCCGGCATCCGGGAAAACGAGTACAAAAAGCCTTCCAAATAAGTTCTTTGTCATTCCGAGGGCAGCTTGCTGCCCTCGGAATGATAAGTACATCCCTTTTATTGAGATTGCCACACCGGTGTGCGCACCGGTTCACAACGACAATCAGATTGTATATTTTTACATAAGGAAGAGGTCTTACTATGGCGCAATTTACCATCGGCGCAGTGACCGCTGCGGTTGCCCACCGCCAAATGGACAACGACACAGAGCATAACCTGTCCGGTATCATGCTCACCACATGGCATACGCTGAAAGAGCAAATGCATGATATTTTGGGCTGCGCCAAAAAATGCGGTGCGGAGAGCTTTGTCTGGAGCGTTGACCGAGAGAGAGAGGAAACAGCCTCCTTGCTGCGCCGGATCAGCTTTGAGGGCAATGCCTACGAAGATTGCGGCTGGTCCAAAAAGCAGGTTGAAATCTAATATACAAAAAGCGCAGTGGTACGCCACTGCGCTTTTGTAACAATGTGCACCGGCGGGCGGCGGATCGCTGCCCCTACATATAAAAAAGCACCGTGCGCGAATGTAGGGGCGAGCATCGCTCGTCCGCTTGTGCTATGTCGTTCTGCAGTAACGGACGACCAATGGCCGCCCCTACACATTATGATATACTTTTTGTAAATATACATAATATTCACTGTTTTTTATTCATTATTCATTGCAAAACCGTGTATTTTTCAGAAAATATACATATTTTCCGTGATTATAGCCAAAACAAAACCCAAAACACATCGGTTTTTTGGTGGGTAAATCTGTAAAAATTACCGAATAACCACTTGCATATTTATGCAAGGTGTGCTACAATCGGGATACATAAAAAATGTCACTGCCCAAAAAGCAGAGGAGGAACAGCATTATGAGCAAGAAAGATGTCAAGAAAATTGTCCTGGCCTACTCCGGTGGTCTGGACACTTCCATCATCATCCCCTGGCTGAAGGAAAACTACAACAACCCTTACATCATCGCCGTTGCCGGCAATGTGGGTCAGGCCGACGAGCTGGAGGGTCTGGAAGAGAAGGCATACAAGACCGGCGCTGACAAGTTCTACGCACTGGATCTGAGCGACGAGATGGTCAACACCATCATCGTTCCCTGCATCCAGGCAGGCGCTATCTACGAAGAGTATCTGATGGGTACCGCTTTTGCCCGTCCCATCATCGCAAAGGGTCTGGTGGAGATCGCTCAGAAAGAGGGCGCTGACGCCATCGCCCACGGCTGCACCGGCAAGGGCAACGACCAGGTTCGTTTCGAGCTGGCCATCAAGCGCTTCGCTCCCGATATGACCATCATCGCTCCATGGCGTGAGTGGGATATCAAGTCCCGTGAAGAAGAGATCGACTACGCCGAGGCTCACAATGTGCCTCTGAAGATCAACCGGGAGACCAACTACTCCAAGGATAAGAACCTGTGGCACCTGAGCCACGAGGGTCTGGATCTGGAAGATCCGTGGAATGAGCCCCAGTATGAGAAGCCCGGCTTCCTGGAAATGGGCGTTTCCCCCATTCAGGCTCCCGATGCACCCACCTACATCACCCTGGATTACGAAAAGGGCTTCCCCGTTGCGCTGGACGGCGTGAAGATGACCGCTACCGAGATCATTTGGAAGCTGAACGAGATCGGCGGCGCCAACGGCATCGGTCTGCTGGACATCGTTGAGAACCGTCTGGTGGGTATGAAGTGCCGTGGTATTTACGAGACTCCCGGCGGCACCATCCTGTACAAGGCGCACCGTGTTCTGGAGACCCTGTGCCTGGATAAGATGACCGCTCATAAGAAGCAGGAGCTGAGCGTTTGCTTTGCTGAACTGCTGTACAACGGTCAGTGGTACACCCCCCTGCGTGAGGCTCTGTCCGCATTCGTCACCGAGACCCAGAAGAATGTTACCGGTACTGTCCGTCTGAAGCTGTACAAGGGCAACATCATCAATGCCGGTGTGAAGAGCCCCTACTCTTTGTACTCCGAAGAGATCTGCACCTTCGGCGAAAGCGATTACGATCAGTCTCAGGCTACCGGCTTCATCAATCTGTGGGGTCTGCCCACTCAGACACAGGCTCTTATGGAGCAGGGTAAACTGAACAATGGCTAAGATGTGGGAGGGCCGGTTCAGCAAAGCGCTGGACACACAGGCCGATGACTTCAATTCTTCCATTCATTTTGACTGCCGGATGTTCCGGCAGGACATCAAGGGCTCTATGGCCCATGCCGCAATGCTTGCTGCCAAGGGGATCATCCCCTCGGCAGATGCAGAGGCCATCATTGCCGGTCTCGAGGAGATCTTGCAGGATCTGGAAGCCGGCAAGCTGGCCATTGATATGACCGCCGAGGACATCCACATGTTTGTGGAAGCAGAACTGACCAAACGGCTGGGTGATGTGGGTAAGCGCTTACACACTGCCCGCAGCCGGAACGATCAGGTGGCGGTGGACATTCGCCTGTACCTGCGGGAAGAGGCAGCCGAGATCGTGGAAATGCTGAAAACACTGCTGGATGCCATTTTGCATCAGGCAAAGCAGCACAAAGAGACGATCATGCCCGGCTACACCCACCTGCAGCGGGCGCAGCCCATCACCTTTGCCCACCATCTGCTGGCCTACGGTATGATGTTCACCCGTGACATCGGCCGCATTGAAGATGCGGTGAAGCGGATGAACTACAATCCCCTGGGTTCCTGCGCACTGGCAGGCACCACCTACAACACCGACCGCTATATGCCCGCCAATGCCCTTGGCTTTGACGGCATCACCCTCAACAGTATCGACGGCGTGTCCGACCGGGACTTCTGCGTGGAACTGCTGAGCGCATTCGCAACGGTGATGATGCACTTGTCCCGTTTCTCCGAGGAGATCATCCTCTGGGCAAGCTGGGAGTTCAAGTTCATCGAGCTGGACGACAGCTACACCA
This sequence comes from Faecousia sp., assembly GCA_045646665.1. GTDB lineage: Bacteria > Bacillota > Clostridia > Oscillospirales > Oscillospiraceae > Faecousia. The sequence goes on from JAZRLE010000035.1 coordinate 13,473, forward strand.
CCGGCTCGTCCATTATGCCCCAGAAGAAGAATCCGGATATCGCGGAGCTGGTTCGGGGCAAGACCGGCCGTGTGTATGGCGATCTGATGGCAATGTTGACTGTTCTTAAGGGTATCCCGCTGGCATACAACAAGGATATGCAGGAGGATAAGGAGAGCATCTTCGATGCCATCGACACCGTCAAGCAGTGTTTGACGGTATTCCCCCCCATGCTGAAAACCTTAAAGGCCTTACCGGAGAATATGCTCCGGGCCGCCCAAAAGGGTTTCATCAACGCAACCGACTTGGCAGATTATCTGACCAAGAAGGGCATCCCCTTCCGCACCGCCTATAAGCTGGTAGGTCAGACCGTGGCGTACTGCATCGCAAATAACAAGGTGCTGGAGGAAATGTCCTTGGCAGAATACAAGGAATTCCACGAGCTCTTCGAGGAGGATGTGTTTGATGCCATCAGCCTGCGGCGATGCGTGGAAAGCCGGATCTCTGCCGGCAGCACCAATTTGGAATCCGTAGAAAAACAAATCCAATATATCGAACAATTTATCTAGGAGGAAATTATTATGAAAAAGATTATCGCATTGGTATTGGCACTGGTTCTGTGCCTGTCCCTGGCCGCTTGTGGCGCAAAGGGCGCTACTTTGGCCGATGTTAAGAAGGCCGGCAAGCTCACCGTCGCTACCTCCCCCGACTTCCCTCCCTTTGAGAGCCTGGAAGGCGGCGAGGTTGTGGGTATCGAAGTAGACATTCTGAACCTGATCGCCAAGGAAATGAACCTCGAGCTGGAGATCGTGCAGATGGACTTCGACTCCGTGCTGGCAGCTATCGAATCCGCTAAGTACAACTGCGGTATGTCCGGCATCACCGCAAACGAAGACCGCAAGAAGAACATGCTCTTCACCGATCCCTACTACAACGCCGCACAGGTCATCGTTGTCAAGGCTGACAGCACCATCACCGGCAAGGCTGATCTGAAGGACAAGACCGTTTCCGTTCAGACCGGCACCACCGCCGACCAGGGTTGCCAGGACGAAGGCATCGCTGTTCAGGCATTTGCCGCCAACGCTGACGCAAAGGCTGCTCTGACCACCGGCAAGGTAGACGCATGGGTTGTGGATAACCTGACCGCTGTTCAGATGGTCGCAGAGGGCGACGGTCTGAAGATTCTGGAAGAGAAGATGACCGAAGAGCCCTACGCATTTGCATTCGCATTCGGTTCCGAGGATCTGGTCGCTGAGATCAACAAGATCCAGGCAAAGATGATTGCCGATGGCACCATCCAGGGTATCTTCGACAAGTACGGCGAAACCTACATGAAGCCCTGATTTCAGAATATTCGCACGGCGGGCTCTGCGCATTACCGCGGAGCCCGCTTCCCATTTTAGAAAATATAAGGAAATAACACTATGAGTTGGTTTGATAAATTAGCCGAGACCTTCCTGGAAGACAACCGCTATATGTGGATGGTGGAAGGTCTGGGAAATACCCTGTTGATTACGCTGGGCGCCCTTGCCATCGGTGTGGTGATCGGTACGCTGATTGCAGTCACCAAATATTTCTGCGAGGACAATCCCAAGCTGCGCTTCTTCAATTGGATCTGTGATCTGTATACCACGGTGATCCGCGGTATCCCGATGACCGTTCTGCTGCTGTTATTCTTCTTCGTGGTTTTCGCCTCTGCCCGGAACGGCATTCCTGTTGCCATTATTGCCTTTGGTATCAATTCCGGTGCTTATATGGCTGAGCTGATCCGCAGCGGTATCAACGCAGTGGATAAGGGACAGATGGAAGCTGCAAGAAGCCTTGGCCTTTCCAAAGGTCAGGCAATGACAAAGATCATTCTGCCCCAAGCGATCAAGTACATACTGCCCGCTATCGGCAATGAGCTCATCGCACTTTTGAAAGAAACTTCCGTTGCCGGTTATGTGGCCGTGGTGGATGTGACCAAGGCAGCCACCAACATTCGAAACAAGACCTTTGATGCGGTCAACCCCATTATCCTGCTGGCGCTCATTTATCTGGTAATGGTCGTGATTCTGACCCGTCTGCTGGCAGGACTGGAAAGGAGGCTTGGCAAGAGCGATGGAAAATAAAGAAACTGTGATCTCTGTCAAGAATTTGAAAAAGAACTTTGGCAAAAACGAAGTCCTAAAGGGCATCGATATTGATATCCATAAAGGCGATGTGGTCTGTGTTATCGGCGCCTCCGGCTCCGGTAAATCCACCTTCCTGCGTTGTCTGAATCTGTTGGAAACCCCTACCGACGGCAATATCTTCTTTGAAGGTGCCGACCTGACCGGCGAAAAGATTGACCTGAATGCCCACCGGCAGAAAATGGGCATGGTATTCCAGCAGTTTAACCTGTTCCCTCATATGACCGTCCTGAAAAATATGACCACTGCGCCGGTAATGCTCAAGAAAATGACCCAAGAGCAGGCAGACGCCAAAGCGATGGAGCTTTTGGATCGAGTCGGTCTTGCCGATCGGGCAGATTCCTACCCCAATCAGCTCTCCGGCGGTCAAAAGCAGAGAGTCGCCATCGTCCGTGCCCTGTGTATGGAGCCGGATGTGATGCTCTTTGACGAACCCACTTCTGCCCTTGATCCGGAGATGGTGGGCGAAGTGCTGGATGTTATGAAAAATCTGGCAAAGGCCGGTATGACCATGGTGGTGGTCACCCACGAAATGGGCTTTGCCCGTGAGGTTTCCAACCGGGTCATTTTCCTGGATGACGGTGTGATTGCCGAGGAAGGATCCCCTGCGGAGGTCTTCGACAATCCCCAGTGCGAACGGCTGCAAACATTCCTGTCCAAGGTGCTGTAAAGGAGATTATTATGAATCTGAAAGGCAAAGATTTTCTGAAATTGCTGGACTTCACCCCCGAGGAAATCCAGGGTCTGATCGATCTGGCAGCAGATCTGAAAGCGAAAAAGAAAGCAGGCATCCCTCACAGAATGCATGAGGGCAAAAACATTGTCCTCCTGTTTGAAAAGGACTCCACCCGTACCCGCTGCTCCTTTGAGGTTGCCGGCGCGGATCTGGGTATGAGCGTTACCTACTTGGGACCCAGCGGTTCTCAGATGGGCAAAAAGGAATCCATCGCCGACACCGCTCGGGTGCTTGCCAGTATGTACGACGGTATCGAGTACCGTGGCTACGGACAGGATATTGTGGAGGAGCTGGCCAAGTATTCCGAGGTTCCCGTGTGGAACGGTCTGACCAACGAGTTCCATCCCACACAAATTTTGGCTGACTTTTTGACCATTCAGGAGCATTTTGGCTCTCTGAAGGGCAAAAAGCTGGTGTTTATGGGCGATGCCGGCTACAATATGGGCAACTCCCTGATGGTTGGCTGCGCCAAGCTGGGTATGCACTTCGTCGCCTGCGCCCCCGAGGATTACTTCCCCAACAAGGAGCTGCGGGCAACCTGTCAGAAGATCGCCGATGAGACCGGCGCCAAGCTGGAGTTCATCGTAGATCCCGCAGAAGCCGTCAAGGGTGCGGATGTGATCTACACCGATGTTTGGGTGTCCATGGGCGAGCCCACCGAGGTCTGGGGCTACCGGATCCGTGAGCTGACCCCTTACCGGGTAACTCAGGAGCTGATGGACATCGCCGGTCCCCAGTGTGTATTTATGCACTGCCTGCCCGCCTTCCACGACCTGAAAACTAAGATCGGCAAGGAAATGGGCGACAAATTCGGCATCGACTGCATGGAAGTCACCGATGAGGTGTTCGAAAGCGAGCGGTCCATCGTGTTCCAGGAAGCCGAAAACCGGATGCATACCATCAAGGCCGTTATGGCGGCTACTCTTTAATAAATCAAATTCCTCCCCCGCTTGGCGGGGGAGGAAATTTGTTGTCATTTTATTGGATTACTCTTGGCCTTCCATTTCCTTCAGCGCGTCCTTGCGGCTGTAGTTGGCGCGACCCTTCTCGTCGAAGCCCATGAACTTCACCCAGGTCATATCGCCCAGCTTCAGTACATCCTCGACCTTTTCCACGCGGCGGTTCTCCAGCTTGGAGATGTGCACCATACCATCGTGACCGGGAGCAACCTCTACGAATGCGCCGAATTCCAGAATGCGGACGACCTTACCGTAGTACAGCTTGCCAACCTCGGGAACGAAGCAGATGTCGTCGATCATCTTCTTGGCAGCCAGAGCAGCAGCGGAGTCCACAGCGGAGATGAAGACAGAGCCGTCATCCTCGATGTCCACCTTGGCGCCGGTGTCGGCGCAGATCTTCTGAATGGTCTTGCCGCCGGAGCCGATGATCTCGCGGATCTTGTCCACGGGAACGGTCAGGCTGATCATCTTGGGTGCGTACTCAGAAACCTCAGCGCGAGGCTCGGGGATACAGGGGATCATAACCTCTTCCAGAATGGTAAGTCTTGCTGTGCGGCAGCGCTCCAGAGCGTCTGCGATGATCTCCATGGTCAGACCCTTGTTCTTCAGGTCCATCTGGATAGCGGTAACACCTTCGGTGGTACCGGCAACCTTGAAGTCCATCTCGCCGTGGAAGTCTTCAACACCCTGAATATCGGTGAAGGTTCTCCACTCGCCGGTCTCCTGATCGGAGATCAGACCGCAGGAGATACCTGCCACAGGACGCTTAATGGGCACGCCGGCATCCATCAGTGCCAGAGTAGAACCGCAGATAGAGCCCTGAGAGGTAGAACCGTTGGAGGACAGGACCTCGCTCACCACACGGATGGCATAGGGGAACTCCACAACGGAAGGAATCACAGGCAGCAGAGCCTTCTCAGCCAGCGCGCCGTGACCGATTTCACGACGGGAGGTGGAGCGGGCAGCTCTTGCTTCGCCGGTGGAGTAAGCGGGGAAGTTATAGTGGTGGATATACCGACGGGTCTCCTCGGGGTAAATGGTATCCATCTTCTGTGCAGCGGACAGGGTGTTCAGGGTGCAGATGGACAAAACCTGTGTCTGACCGCGGGAGAACAGACCGGAGCCGTGTACCCGGGGCAGCAGACCAACTTCAGCGCCCAGAGGACGGATATCGTCCATACCACGGCCGTCCACGCGCTTGCCGGCCAGCAGCCACTTCTTAACGACCTTCTTCTGCATCTTGTACAGGCAGACCTCGATATGCTCCTCGAAGTCCTCGTACTTTTCAGCAAACTTAGCAGCAAAGTCCAGACGGGCAGCGGTCAGGCGCTCCTCGCGGACATTCTTGTCATCGGTATCCAGTGCGTGCTCGATCTGGGGCAGACCGTACTCGATCAGATCGTCCAGCAGGTCGTGGTTGACAGCTGCCTTCTCGAAGGTGAACTTGGGCTTGCCGATCTCAGCAACGATGGAGTTAATGAACTTCACGATCTCCATATTGGTCTCGTGGGCGATGCGGATGGACTCCAGCACGATTGCCTCGGGAGCCTCGTTGGCCTCGGTCTCAATCATGACCACCTTCTCGAAGGTGGAAGCGATGCACACGAAGCAATCGCAGATGTCGCGCTCCTCAGCGGAGGGGTTGATGGTATAACGGCCGTCGGCCATATGGGCAACATTGGTGGTAGCAACAGGTCCGTTCCAAGGCACATCGGAAGAAGCGATGGCGATGGAGGCGCCCAAAGATGCTACGATCTCAACAGGATTCTCGTGGTCATTGGCAAAGACGGTGCAGGTGACCACGGTGTCGTTACGCAGCTCTTCGTCAAACAGAGGACGCATGGGACGGTCGATGATACGGCTGTTCAGAATGCCGCGATCGGAGGGCTTGCCCTCACGACGGTTGAAGGAACCGGGGATGCGACCTACGGAGTACATTCTCTCCTCAAACTCGATGGTCAGGGGGAAGTAGTCGATGCCGGACTTGGGGATGGGGTTGCAGGTGCAGGTGGTCAGGACCACGGTGTCGCCGTAGCGGCAGATGCACTCAGCATTGGCAAGCTCTGCCACCTTACCGGTCTCAACGGTAAAAGGACGGCCGCCGATTTCCATTTCGAACACTTTGTGGTTGGGGAATTGCTTTCTGGTAATCATAATTTAACCTCCTTGGTTTTGTGGTTCGGGAGGTTTAGCACTTGAAAGGGGTGTCGATGGCTCAACAGCTCTTTCAACTGCTAAATTTCTCCCTATTGCTTATATCGTGTACAGCGAGAGATTTTGGCTCAGCCCGTGTCTTTGCGGAAGGAGGATATACTTTGTGTATTCCGACTGACGCAAAGCGCGGTATGGGTCAAAAGATCCGCTGTAAAAAAGGGCGACGGTATCCGTCGCCCTTTTTATACTTACTTACGGATACCCAGCTTGGCGATCAGAGCACGGTAACGGTTGATATCCTTCTTTGCCAGATAGTCCAGCAT
>JAZRLE010000036.1:0-27526 GCA_045646665.1 Faecousia sp.
CTCGAACCGTCGACCTCCAGCGTGACAGGCTGGCGTGCTAACCGACTGCACCACCGGGCCAAATATGGTGGGAACAACAGGGCTCGAACCTGTGACCTCCTGCTTGTAAGGCAGATGCTCTCCCAGCTGAGCTATGCTCCCGAACTATTCATCTGCTGTGCCATGCACATCAGCGACGTGGTTCATTATACACACACAAGGCTATTTTGTCAAGCACTTTTTTCTATTTTTTCAAGGTTTTTTTCTCTGCCGCCCAGGATTACCCCGAGCGGCAGATTTGTGGTTATTTTTCGCTTTCCAAAGCATCCACTTTGGCGATCAGTGTATCGACCATATCCTTTAGTCCACGCTTGGCAAGCACCTGTGGCAGATCAAAACCGGAACCCCGGTTGCCCTCAATCAGCAAAGGACCATTGGGTGTCACAGCTACATCCCAACCGATGAAATGAATCTGATCGTTCACCAGCGCTGCGTCCAGGCACAGTTTCTTGATCTCTTCCCAGAAAGGCACTTGATATCCGTCGTAACGGATGCCGGTGGCGCTGTATTCGTGCTCATTAAGTTTTTTATCGATACCGTTACCGGTGAGCTTACCGGTTTCCATATCGATCAGAACAGCGCTGCCGCCCATATGGAAATTATCCGCAACACCCTTACCGGAACCAACTCGGGTAGCAGCAAACAACAGCCAGGACTGCCCCTTTGCCGCGCCGGTGATGATGCGCATGGTATTCACGCAACCGGGACACAGGGCCTCCCAATCCGGATGCTGGCGCACCAGCTCCTCCAAACAGGCTTTTTTCTCCATTGCTTCTTGGAAGAATGCTTTTCTGTCGGCAATTTCCGCTGTGGTAATCTTGGCAACACCCTCACCGCACTGACCGATTTGGGGTTTATAGATAAACACCGGGTTGCGCTCCAAAAAAGCCTCAAATGCCTCATATCCCCCATCCGGATCGAAGAAATCCCGACGGGTATATTGACCGTAGTTCTTGTGGAAATTGGTCTTGTTGGAGATATAGGGAGACCATCTGATATTGGATAGACGGGTGATTGCCTTATCCAAATAACTGACACTGACATACTCTTTCCGCTGGGCATGTTTTTTCTCATAGAACCGGAAGTTCAAGTAATCCTGCAGACCGGAGCCGTAGCGCAGGGCGCAGACTGCGGTATCCAAAAACATAAACCACGCAGGTTTATGCACCTTTTTGGAAAGCTCCTTCAAATCGCCGTAGAACCGCTTGTAATTGCCCTGCAAAGCAAAACTGACAAAACCCATATTATGCCTCCTCAAGACTACTCAAAATCTGCCGGATATCCTCCGGGGTGAACAGGTACTTTTCATCGCAGAACTGGCATTCCACCGGAAAGGACTTTCCCTCATCGGCAATCTCTGCCAGTTCTTTTTTCCCCAAACTGATGAGGGCAGCCGTCACCCGCTCACGGGTGCAGTAACACTTGTATTCTACCGGTGTGGTCTCCATAAATACCACACCAAGATCGCCGCAGACCTGTCCCAGAATATCCTCCGGGGTCAAACCGGCATCCAGCATACCGGTGACGGCACCGGCGCGCTTAATGCCAGCTTCCACCTTATCGATTGTCTCATCCGGCGCGCCGGGTAAAAGTTGGATCAGATAGCCGCCTGCTACCTTAACGCTTTGATCTCTGTCCACCAACACACCCAGCGCGCAGGCAGTGGGTGTCTGCTCCGATTGGGCAAAGTAAGCGGTCACATCGTCGCCGATCTCACCGGAAACCAGGGGCACGGAGCCAACATATGGCTCTTTCATCTGCAGGTCACGGATCACCGTCAGCATACCGTCGGTACCCACGGTTGCACCCACATCCAGCTTGCCGGGATATTTCTCCACAAGGGGAACATTGGGTTCATACACATAGCCACGGACATTGCCCACCGGGTCCGACACGCACACGATGGTACCGATAGGTCCGTCACCCTTGATCTGCAAGGTCATAGAACCGTTTTCAACCTTCTGCATATTGCCCATCATCGATGCGGCAGTCAGCGCACGGCCGAAGGCAGCGGTGGCATTTGGGGTGGTCTTCTGAATCTGTGCGCCACGGCGTACAAGCTCCGTGGAACGGATGGCAACCACCTTCACAAAGCCATCCATACTCATACCACGCACTAAATAGTCATTCATTTGATTCTACCCTTTCTCGCTTTGAAGTAGATCCGCTGTTCACCCTGTCTGGGGGCGCACAACTGCCGGTCAGCAAAGACCTCGATAGCAGTGAAGCCTGCCACTTTCAGATATTCTGTGATCTGCTCGCAGGAATAAGCATACTCCCGGTGTTCCTCATAGCTGCGCTGCCAAGTATTGCCTGTCCGCTGAAACAGATCCATCCAATAGGTGCAGATATTGGTCTGTTCGTCGAACTCGCCCCGCCAAACGCAGTAAACATCATCATCCTCGTCCAGGAATATCTCATCATCCATTGCCCGGAGTTTTTCCGGTGTGTTCACATCAAAGATAAAACAGCCGCCAGGATTCAGCGCCTTATACACTTTGGCAATTGCCTGTTTACAATCGGCCGGATCAAGGATATAGTCAAGACCGTCCAATGCACAAACCGCCAGATCTACACCTCTGGGCAGATGGAGCTTCTCCAGCCGCTGGCAAACAAAGGTCGGCGGTGTTTCCAGTGCCTGTGCCTTTTGCATAGCCATACAAAGCATTTCCTCTGACATATCGACACCGGTCACCTGCAGCCCCTCCTGCGCCAACAGCAGCGCCACAGAGCCTGTCCCGCAGGCAAGGTCTGCGGCGGTTCTCGGCTGCAAGCCTTCCCGGTGGAGAAGGGTTCTGTAAAAAGTCACAATAGCGGCATAATCCACATCATTGGTCAGCCGGTCATAGCTGGCTGCCAATGCGTTATAAGCATTCATAACATCTTCCTATTCTTTCTTTTCCGGAGACTTTTTCCCGGGATACGGAAACAGCAGCACATTCACGAGCCATGCAACAAACACACCGATCACCGTTTGTGATGCCCGCAGCACCGCATACAGATATCGGGTATCATCCGCATGGTAAAGCAGCAAAATAATATAAATCACCGCGGCAAGACCGGTCATTGCACCGCAGCGGAACCGCTCCGCCAGTTGCAGTGTCACAAGTGCGCCTACAAGGATCATCACAAGGTCCAAAACTGTTGCAACAGAAATATTATCCAATGCTGAATGTGCAAATATTCTCAGCGGCAACATAGGCAAACCCACTGCTATCGCAACTGCTGTTGCCTTGATTCTCTGCATACCAAGTGTCTTTGTTTTTTCAGAGGTATCCCGCACCTCCAAAAAACCGTAAATATAGATAAACAACGGATGAATCTCCAGGTCCGGAAAAAACAGGCGGATGATCTGCCAAATAACAAATCCGATTAGAATTGCCAACAGGCTTTTCATTTTCCGCATACCGATGTGCAGAGGATTGTTGGAATCCATACGGCTTCCTCCTATTCATAAGAGCAAAATAAAACAGCATCCCGGACAACCGTCCGGGATGCCATAAATGTGTGAATCAGCGGTTGAACAGGCTGAAGATATCGTCGTCATCGTCTGCAAGACCGGTCTTCTTGCCGGGAGTTGCAGGATCCTCAGCTACGGTCTTCTGCTCAAAGCCGGTGGCAATGACGGTAACCCGCATCTCGTCTTCCAGCTCATCAGAGGAGGTCGCACCGAAGATAATATTGGCATCGGGGTTGGCAGCCTCCTGCACGATACCGGCAGCGGTCTCCACATCATCCAGGGTCAGGTCAGCAGAACCGGTCACATTCACCAGCACACCGGTAGCGCCGTTGATGGAGGTCTCCAGCAGCGGGCTTGCAACTGCTGCCAGAGCAGCCTGCTCAGCCTTCTCACGACCGGAAGCAATACCCACGCCCATATGTGCGCGACCGGCTTCCTTCATGATGGCAGAAACGTCAGCAAAGTCCAGGTTGATGATCACGCGGTCAGAGTAACCGACCAGCTCAGAGATAGAGGTCACAGCCTGCTTCAGAACATCGTCAGCAATGCCGAATGCGTTAGCAAAGGTGATCTTCTGATCGGTGACATACTTCAGCCGATCATTGGGGATGATGACCAGAGAGTCGACCTTCTCGTGCAGAGCAGCGATGCCGGCCTCAGCCTGACGCATACGGTTAGCACCCTCAAACTTGAAGGGCTTGGTCACGATACCAACGGTCAGGCAGCCTGCCTCACGGGCCAGGTCAGCCACGATGGGTGCAGCACCAGTGCCGGTGCCACCGCCCATACCGGCGGTGATAAATACCATATCGGTGTGGTCCAGAATCTTGGCGATCTGTGCACGGCTCTCTTCAGCGGACTTCTGACCGGTCTCAGGCTTGGAGCCTGCGCCCATACCGCCGGTGAGCTTCTCACCGATCTGAACCTTATTCTTGCAGTTGGACTTATTCAAGTCCTGCTTATCGGTATTGATAACCACGAAGTCAACACCGCCGACACCGGCTTCGATCATGCGGTTGATAACATTGTTGCCGGCGCCACCGACGCCGATCACCTTGATTTTGACTACGCGTTCCTGAAACATTTCTGCCATGTTGCTAATCCTCCTATGTATGGTTTTGCAGATTGTCGCTCCCATCTGCTATAATTACAATACTACCCGTATATTCTATCGCAAAAGTTGGATTTGGTCAATAGAAATTCTTATTTTTCGTCAAATATTTTCATTTTTTTGTTACAGAATCTCCGTCAAAGGGTCTGTAACCCACTTCATCAGGCCAAATCGTGAAGCTGACATCCAGATATCCGGTTTGATAGGCGCCCATTTCCTTGATGGCTGCCTTCATCGCTGCAATTTTATAATCCAGCCGGGAGGCATCTCCCAAGGTTACCAGATATCGGTCTTCATACCACAAGGTCAGTGTTTCGGAATCGGATACATCCACAGAATCCACGGTACCCATAACCCCGTTACCCTCCAGTGCTGTAAGCACCTGCACCGCCTTCTCAAGTAACTGCGCAGCCGGGATTGGCGGCAATGTAGGCACAGTGACTCCGGTCGCTGCCTGCGTATCCACAGTAGGCGACTGTTCAGCCGCCACTGCCTGCTGACCGATCACCGCATCCTGTATCTGCACACCCAATATGCGGGTATAGTCCTTCGCAGCGGCAACATCGGTGCGGTCCACCACGCGACCGCTTGCATCCAGTAGCCACCAATCAGAATTCTTGTCCGCAACTGCGTAAACAACTTCCAACTCTATAATCTCAATATTAACCGTATCGGGCAGTTTTATTCCAACCCGAACATCTCCCACATAGGGTAATTTCGCACGAATCTTTGCACTGATCTTCGCCTCACTCAAGCTCAGCAGTGCATCGCCGTTCTGCAATCCGGATGCCTCACGGATCTCCCAAGGTGTATATTTCTGAGTGCCGGAAACATTCACTTGTCCAACCTTAAAAAAGATGGACATACCCAAAACCAAGGCAAGCGCCGCTGCCGCAACCGTTGCCAAATGCAGCAAAAAACGGTTGCGGTTGAAGGGTTTTGCCGGTGTGTATTGAATCTGCAGTTCCGGTTCCCTTGACGGACGGCCGTCAGCAACTTTTTTGTGACGAACCGGTTTACCGGTAGGTTGCATTCTGTTTCTATCCTTGGTCTGCATTTTATTTCTCCTTTTTCTTTGCAAGACGCTCCATCAGGTTGCACAGCCGCTCTGCACTGTCCGGCACGGCCATGGAATACAGGGCTTTACTCATAGTATCATAGCGAGTCTTATCCGCCAGCAGGTCCGTGATCTGCTGATAAAGCGCCTGGGCGGTACAATCCTTTTCCAAAAGGACAACAGCAGCACCCTGTGCCTGCAAGGCTCTGGCATTCTTTTCCTGATGATTATCGGTCACATTGGGTGACGGAATCAACACGCAGGGTGTTCCGGATGCGGCAATTTCACTACAGCTGGAGGCGCCTGCACGGCTGATGACCACATCTGCAGCCGCCATCATGGTAGGCATATTGTAAATATACTCCATCATGGATAATTCAGAGGTTTTCTCCAGTTCTACCCCTTGCTGTCGGACATATTCCGGCATCCATTTCCAGCCGTAGCTACCCACAGCGTGGATATGTCGGAACGGGAATCCGGATGCCTGCTCAATGGCAAACAGCTTCGCTGTCATCTCATTCATTGCCTTAGCGCCCTGGCTTCCAAAGGCAGACACTACCAAAGGTTTGTCATCCATACCCAGTTCTTTTCTGGCATCTGCCTTTTTGGTGTAGATAAACTCCCGGCGGACGGGCATACCTACCACTTCCACCTTGGAGGGGTCTTTATAATACTTGGCACTTTCCGGAAAACACACCAGCACCTTATCCACCCAGCCGGCAACCAATCGGGTGGTCAGACCCGGCATCGCATTGGCCTCATGGACACAGGTGGGGATCTTCAGCTGTTTTGCCGCGTACAGCGCCGGGAAACTGGCATAACCACCTGTTCCCACCACCACATCTGCGCCAAATTCTTTTAGGATTTTTTTACATTTTCCAACAGCCTCAATCACACTTTTTACCGCCAGAAAATTATTGCGGATAGCAGAAAAGGACAGGCTGCGTTCCAACCCAAACGCCCGCATAACCTCCAGTTTATAACCGGCTTTGGGTACCAGCTCCTCTTCCATATTGCCTCTGCCGCCAATGAACAAAATATTACTGTCCGGGTGGCGCTCTTTCCAACTATTGGCAACTGCGATGGCAGGGTTGATATGACCGCCGGTACCGCCGCAGGTAAATATCACATTCATATGGTTTCCTCCTGTTGTGCCGTCTGATTGCGATAACGGGATACGCTCAGCACGATCCCCATCTCCCCCAGATTTACCGCCAATGCCGTGCCGCCATAGGAAAAGAACGGCAGCGCAATACCGGTGGAGGGAAGCAAATTCGTCACAACACCCAAATTTAAAATCGTCTGCACTGCGATTAAGGTAATAAGCCCTGCCGCCAGAACCGTCTGGAACCGACTGCTGCCCCGCAGCGCGATCCAATAACCACGCAGAATCAGCGCCGCAAACAGCGCAATGATCAACACAGCGCCCGCAAGACCCAACTCTTCGCAAATAATAGCAAAGATATAATCGTTGTACTGAAAGGGCAAATACAGGTATTTTTGTCTGCTTTTGCCCAACCCTAAACCAAACAAGCCACCGGAGCCGATGGCATAGAGAGATTGTAATATCTGATATCCCGTGTCTGACGGGTCCTGCTCCGGATGCAGCCATGCGGTGACCCGGTCACCGGCATAGCCCATAAAACTGATATACACCACCACAAACAATGCCGCAGCGGCAGCGCCTGCCAGCAGCCACTTGGGGTGGGTGCCGGCCACAAACATCATCACCACTGCCACCATACCCATCAGCATAATGGCAGACAGGTGCTTTTCCAGCGCCAAGGGTACCAAGATACCCAAAAGCGCCGCGCCAAATCCAAGCACACCCCGACGAAACTCCTTTGCCCGCTTACCGAAATCCCGGGTCAGCTTGGCAAAGAGCAGAATCATGGTAAATTTGGCAATTTCCGACGGTTGGAACTGCAAGCCTGCAATATTGATCCACCGTCTTGCGCCATTGACCGACTGACCGAATACCAGCACAGACAACAACAGTGCTATGCTGATGCCGTACAGCACCCACGCCCACCGAAGCCAAAATTCCGGTGGAATCCGGCTGGCAATCACCATAGCACCCAACCCAATAATGGCACACAGACCCTGCTTTTGCAGATAGCGTGTCGATTGCGTATAGCCGGTATCATAGTGACTTTGGGCATAGCTTGCCGAGTACAGCATAATGAGTCCCACACTCAACAAAAGCAACAGCAGCAGTAAAAAAACAAGGTCTACACCTTCACCCGTCTGCTTTTTCAGAAGACGGCGGTCCTCTTTGGCATACAGATGACTCTGCAATGCCATAGAAGCTCCTTTCTTATCGTCAGGAAATATGACCGGCTAGGGCGAACCAGGCAATTGCGCACATCACCGCGGTCACAGCAGTAAACACCAAGCAGATTTTCTCTTCTTTCCAACCACACATCTCAAAATGGTGGTGGATAGGAGACATTTTGAACAGGCGCTTGCCGTGGGTCAGCTTGAAATAACCCACCTGCAAGATCACTGAAAGAGTCTCTACAATATACACGATGCCGATCAGTACCAGCACCAAAGGCATATCCAGCGCAAAGGCCATTCCGCATACGATACCGCCCAAAAACAGCGAGCCGGTATCCCCCATAAACACCTTTGCCGGGTGCCAGTTATAGAACAGGTAGGCAATCAACCCGCCCACCAGTGCCGCAGGCAGCAGTGCCAGGTCGAATTTTCCCATACACACCGCCGCGGCAGTAAAGAACACCATCACAGGAATGGTCACACTGCCGCACAGTCCGTCCACACCATCGGTCAGGTTCACTGCATTCACACAACCAACCATCACGAACATAGCAAAGAAGATGTAGAGCATAGGGTGTATGTAGAAGGTCTTATCCGCAAAGGGGATATAAATATCGCTGGTCATACTGCCCTCTACATACAGCAGGTACAGGTACAATGCGGACACCGCCATCTGCAGCATTGCCTTTTGCAGCGCTGTCAGACCCAGGTTGCGCTTGAATTTCAGCTTAAAAAAGTCATCCAAAAAACCCACAAGACCAAAGCACAGACCCAACACCAGCACATAAAAAGCGGTCTTTTCCTCCATAGAAGGGATCTGCACCAACAGGCAGATCACCAAAGATGCAATGAACATCAGTCCACCCATCATCGGGGTGCCTGCTTTGCTGTTATGCCAAGTCGGTCCGATCTCACGGATGGACTGACCTGCCTTCAATGCCCGCAGTATCGGCAGCAGAAAATAGCCGATAATCCCGGTCAGCACAGCAGATACCAGTGCGGTTATACAAACTCTTATCATGGTTTATCCTCCGTGATTATTGGGTATCTTCCAAAAACTGATCCAGCACCTGCTTCATACGCATACCCAGGCTGCCCTTGAACAACAGGGTATCGCCGGGTTTTGCCAGCAATTTCAGTGTCTCCACAAATTTTTCCCGATCAGTAAAGGCACGGGCACTATTCTGCGACATACCACCTGTGATAGCGCCGTAGAGCATACGCTCACTGTTGGGGCCATATGCAAGAAGCAAATCTGCATTCTTCGCAGCAACACGACCGATCTTATAATGCTCGGCATCGGCGCACACGCCCAGCTCCAGCATATCTCCCAGCACCGCCACCCGGCGACCGGTACGACTACCCAGTACCGTCAGCGCGGCAGTCATAGACTCGGGACCGGCATTGTAGCAATCCTGAATAATGGTGTAACCATTTTTCTCGTAGATCTCCTGACGACCTGCCATATTATGGAATTTCGCCAAGCTATCCTGTATTTTTTCCGGCAGTACATACAGCTCAAGACCCACCGCAATGGCCGCCAAAGCATCGGGTACATAATGTTCACCCTCCATAGGCAGTCGAACCGGGATCTGCAAGTAGGATGCCTGCACATCAAACAAAAGCCCTTCGGCATACTGTGTAACATTTTGACCCAGCACATTGCTTTCCGTATTTTGCACACCGAAATAAATTGTTTTCTTGTCCAGCGTTGTATGAAGATTCCAAAGCAGAGCGTTATCACCGTTGAGAATGACGGTACCGTCAGCCGACATACCCTCCAAAATCTCCAGTTTTGCGCGGAGGATTCCCTCCACAGAGCCAAGATGCTCAATATGGACCGTGCCGATATTGGTAATAACAGCAATATCCGGCTTAGCAATGGAGGTCAGATATGCAATCTCGCCGAAATGGTTCATACCCATTTCCAAAACAGCAATTTCCGTACCCCCAGGAATTGCCAGAATTGCCATGGGCATACCAATGTCATTGTTGTGATTTTCCGGAGTCTTTGCCACACGGTAGGTGCTTCCCAGTACAGAAGCTACCATTTCCTTGGTGGTGCTTTTGCCCACAGAACCGGTAATACCAACCACCTTGATACCCAGTCGCTGCCGTTCACCACGGGCAATTTCTCCCAAAGCCAGACGGGTATCTTCCACCACGATTGCCGGGTAGTCCCCGTCGCAATGGGTGCAAAGCACAGCCGCTGCGCCTTTTTCCAGCGCTGCCGGGATAAAATCGTGTCCATCCCGCGCGCCCTGCAAAGCCACAAACAGTTGCCCTGCTTCCAGCTTTCGGCTGTCATTATTGGCGCCAAAGAAAATGACATCACTATATTTAGGATCGATCTTGCCGCCGCACCAAAGGGCAGCCTGCTGTAAGGTTATTTTACCCATTATCCGTTCCTCATTTCCTCCAGATAGGCAGCCACCACCTCACGCTCATCCAGATGGTGCTTCACGCCGCAAATCTCCTGGTAGGTTTCATGGCCTTTTCCAGCCAATACTATTATATCATTCTTTTCGGCAATGTCCATAGCATGTTGAATCGCTTTCGGACGATTTTCCAAAATTTCATAGTTATTTTTTGCCGAATCTACCCCTTTCAGGATATCCTGTATGATTTTTCCGGGTTCTTCCGTACGGGGGTTGTCAGAGGTAATGATGGCATAGTCTGCCAGCTCAACACCGATTCTGCCCATAATGGGGCGCTTCACCGGATCCCGGTCACCGCCACAGCCGAAGACCGCGATCAACCGACCCTTACAGAAGCCCTTCACCGAGGACAGGACATTCTCCAAACCGTCGGGGGTATGGGCGTAATCGATGAGCACCGTATAGTCTTTGCCGGGGGTAGGGACCACCTCCACCCTGCCCTTAACACCTTTGGCGGTCTTCAGTGCCGCAGCGGCATCCGAAAGAGAGATACCCAGCTGCATTGCACAACCCAAGGCAGTCAGCGCGTTATACACAGTAAATTTACCGGGAATCGGCAGATGCACAACAACTTCTTCCGTTCCGCAGACTGCCATAAAGGACACGCCGTCGGACAGCAGTTCCAAGTTCTTCGCCTGTAAAGCACCGCCATCTTTAACAGAAACCGTCAGCATATTGCAGGCGGCATTTCGGGTGATTCTGTCAAACCATTCATCATCCCGGTTGCACACAGCTTTTTCACAACGGCGGAACAGTTCTGCCTTGGTATCGCAGTAGTTTTCCATCGTCTTGTGGAAATCCAGATGATCTTCCGTCAGGTTGGTAAATGCTACTACATTGTAGTGCAATCCGGCAATTCTGTCCAATGCAATCGCGTGGGAGGACACCTCCATAATCGCATGGCTGCAGCCTGCATCCCGCATTTGGGCAAGCAACTCCTGTAACGCAAAGCTCTCCGGGGTGGTGCGATCACCGGGGATGGGCAGATCGCCGATCAAATTGCCCATGGTGCCCACCAAACCCACCTTCGCGCCCAGCACCTGCTCCAAAATATGCTTTAACAGCAATGTGGAAGAGGTTTTGCCGTTGGTGCCGGTGATACCCACAAGCTGCATAGACCGACCCGGATGATCAAAAAAGTTACAGCCGATCTGCGCCAATGCCAAGCGGTCAGATGCCACCTGCACATAGGGCACAGCTGCGTCCTGGGGCTGGGCAGTTACCACCACTGCCGCACCCTTCTCCAGCGCCATAGGGATATATTTGTTACCATCGGTAGCAAAACCGGTGATGGCAACAAATACACAACCGGGTGTCACCCGGCGGGAATCATAGACCACAGAAGTGATCTCGGTATCCATTGCCACATTGGCTTTTATCACATCTACATTTTGAAGTAACTGCTTTAGTTTCATAGCTCTCTCCTAATCCGCTGCCTTGGTATCGGCAAATTCCAGTTTTATGGTGGTTCCCACGGGAACCTGTGTATCTTTTGCATAGGATTGGGCGGTTACCAACGCATCCATAGCATCGTTACCGGCGACCAAAATATATAATCCTAAAAGACCGGCTGCATCGCTGGCCTGTTGGCGTGTCATGCCACTAAAATCCGGGACGGTCACAAGTCTTGTGTCCGGCTCCTCTCCTAAGTACAGAAGCACCTGGCTGTTCCCCGGCACCACATTGCCCGGCGCCGGAATCTGGGCTGTGACTGTATCTCCCGTTCCTACGGTTTCGGCGGTAATCCCCAGTGTTTTTAACTGTTTTTCCGCTTCTTTCAGGGTTAAACCTGTGTAGTCCTCCACGGTCACTTCCCTGCCCGCCGCATCTTCCTCGGAATAGCTTCGCTTCACTTCCAGATAAGGCAGGATGTCCGCCATTACCGCACCTACGGTGGGAGCAGCCATCACGCCGCCGGAGATATAGATGCCGGTGGACCGGGATGGGGTGTCCAGCGCTACAAGTACAATATACTCCGGATCGTCCATGGGCGCAACCCCTACGAAGGAAACAATTTTATCCTGCACACGCTGGCCGTTCTCATCAAACACATCGATCTTCTCACTGGTGCCGGTCTTTCCGCCGATGGCAAAACCGGCAACCTGGGCATTTTTTGCCGTTCCTTCCTCCACAACCGATTGCATCAATGTGCGCATCGTCTTGGAAGTTTCCTCCTTAATGACCTGCCGCAAAACCGTCGGTTCCTGCTGCAAAACAGTATTTCCGTCTACATCGATCACCTGAGAAACAATATAAGGTTCCAAAAGGTATCCGCCGTTGACCACCGCCGCAATGCCGCGAACAAGCTGCAAGGGAGTCAGCTTAAAGGTCTGACCGAAAGAACCGGAAGTCAAAGAGGCTGTACCCCATTTATCCGTATTGGTCACCAGTTCCTTGGAAAAGAACACACCTTTGCTCTCTCCCGCCAGATCCAGGCCGGTCTTTTCCAATATTCCAAACTTTTCCACATACTCGTAAAACTGTTCGCCACCCAGCTTCAAAGCAATATGGGCGAAAGCCAGATTGCAGGAGTTTTGCAGCGCCTGTGGGGTTTTTTGGGCGCCGTGACCGGTGGAGCGCCAGCAATGCAGTCTCTGGGCTCTTCCGGGGATCTGCTCTGCACCACTGCAATGAAAATCCGTTTCCAAATTGATAGCGCCGCAGTCCAGTGCCGCCGCCATCGTCATCACCTTAAAGGTGGAACCCGGCTCATAGCCGTCTGAAATACAGCGGTTGCGCCACTGCTTCAAAAGCGCGGCATTCAGTGCCTCTTTGTACGCTTTCTGTCCATCGATCAAGTTCTGCGACCCTTCCGGATGCAGTAGCAGCTGCCCGCGCATTTTTTCCAAAAGGTCGGCGGTTTTGGTGTCTTGCACCTGCAAATAGTTATTGGGATCATAGCTGCCCAAGGTCGCCATTGCCAGTATCTCGCCGGTATTGACATTCATCACCATACCGAATGCGCCGTTTTGCACATCATACCGGGCGATCGCCGTCTCCATCTGTTTTTCAAGGCAGGCCTGCACCGTGGTATCCAAGGTCAGCACCACACTGTCCCCTTGTCGGGATGCGGTGTAATTTTCATAGGAAAAGGGCATATCCATTTCGTTATTGCCCTTGGTGGTAATCACTCTGCCGGCTGTGCCCTCCAGGAAGCTGTTGTATGCCGCTTCCACGCCTTCTGAGCCGGTATTGGAGTCATTGGTAAAGCCGATAACTTGCGCTGCCAAGCTGCCGTAGGGATAATACCGCTGGGAATTGGGTTCTATGTGAATACCGGATATTCCCTGCTCATTGATAAAACTACGGATCAGCGCGGCGGTTTCTTCATCGATCCGGGCAGCAATCTGCTTGTACCGCATTTTGGTATCTTTCGCCTGCTGACGGATCCATTGAGGGTCTAAGTCCAGTATTTCCCCCAGTTTCTCGGAAATCGCATCTATATCCGCTTTGGATTGCTTCAGCTCGTGGGGGTCCAGGTACACATTCTCCACACTTTTGGAGCAGGCGAGAATGTTCATATTCCGGTCGTAGATCACGCCTCTGTCGGCGGTAACCCGGGTGGTACGGGTCTGATTTCGCAGGGCAAGACGGGCATAATAGTCATAATCTCTGACCATCAGGCTATACAGCTGCATAATTACCGGGATAAATGCCAAGATCCCAAGAAACAGCGCTGTAAAGGTAATTCGTCTGTGTTGCCCCGTATCCTTGCGTATGCGGTTATATTCCCGTTTTTGATACCTCTTAGCCATTACACTCCGACCTTTCTTAAAAATGGGCAGCAAGGGAATCCCTCGCCGCCCATCGCAGCCTTATTCAAGTGTATTGGCAAACATCGGTATTATGCAAACAGACCTGTTAAAAATATGCCGATACGGTTCCAAACGGTTACCGTTTCCTCTGCTTGGGGCAGTTCCACGCGGATGGCTGTGCGGTTCGCTTCTTCCCGGGGAATCATACCCAATGCCAACGCGGTTTTTTCCACAGCCTCCAAGTCGCAGGATGCAGCATATTCTGCGTGCAAGTGCTGATTTTCCATTTCCAAGCGCTGTACATACTCTTCCATGACCGTGCTTTTATACTGCTCAGTTCGCAGTTGGCTGACACCCACCGCCATCATCACCAGCATAAATACAGCCACCACAATACCCAGCGCTGCAACAGGATCCACATAAATCCGGCAAATTCTCCGCTTTTTGGCCTGGGGCAACGGACGAAAATAAGAGGAGATCGCAGGCATCACACGACGCGCTGTGCTACTCTGTGTATGAAATTGAACATACTGTACATCCACACGCTGTGCCATAATTGCCTGCTCCCTTCATTTTACAACTTTTCACATACCCGCAGCTTTGCGCTTCGGGAACGAGGATTTGCTTCCAGCTCTTCCTCACTTGCCACAATCGGCTTGCGGCTGATAAGCTTTACCTGCGGTTTCTTACCACAGACACATACCGGAAAACTGGGCGGACAGGTGCAGCCCTTTGCTGCCTCCGCCATTGCATTTTTTACGATTCGGTCTTCCAACGAATGGAAGGTGATCACTGCCAGCCGTCCGCCGGGATTGAGCAGCGGGATTGCCGCTTGCATTGCTTTTTCCACTGAACCCAGTTCGTCATTGACCGCAATGCGAATCGCTTGAAAACTCCGCTTTGCCGGGTGCTGCTTTTCCCGCAGCGCCTGCGCCGGCATTGCCGAACGGATCACTTCCACCAGTTCCAGAGTGGTCTCAATGGGTTTTTCCTCCCGTCTGCGACAAATCGCAGATGCAATACGGGGTGCATAACGCTCTTCGCCATAGTCAAAAAGGATTCGCTTGAGTTCCTCCTGTGACCAAGTGTTGACCACGGTGTAGGCGGTCAATGCATCTTCTCCGTTCATGCGCATATCCAAAGGCGCATCCGCCATATAGGAAAAGCCGCGCTCCGCATCATCCAACTGGGGAGAAGAAACACCCAGATCCAACAAGATACCATCCACACCGGGAAGTCCCAAGTCCTTCACGACCTGCGCCATTTCGCAGAAATTGGAATGGACTAAGGTCACATTGTTCTGATAGGGTTCCAGCCGCTCCCCTGCCGCTTTCAAAGCAACCGGATCACGGTCGATGCCGATGAGTCTGCCGATAGTCAATCGCTTTGCGATCTGACCGGAATGACCGGCACCGCCTAAGGTGCCGTCAATATAGATACCCTCGGGCTTGATGGCAAGACCGTCCAGACATTCCTGCAAGAGCACCGAAATATGGTGAAATTCACTCATAGACCGATTGCCTCCAACGATGCCAACAGCTTTTCGGGGGTAAGGTTCTGCTCCTCGAAGACCTTAAATTCAGCAGCATCCCAGATCTCCGCCTGTCCGGCACGACCCACGATCATCACTTCCTTGCCGATGCCGGCATACTCCAACAAAAACTGTGTCAAACCGAAACGGAACTGCTTATCGGGATTGCACTCGGTGGCATTCATAAAAATCAAACTGGTAGCGGCGGAACGCTGGGATATGGGCAAGGTGTTATAATTCCGGCTCAGCGTATCCCAATCCTCGGCGGTATAAACCGTCAGACAGCGGTGACCGCAATTGACACCCAGGGTCACATAGAAATCCTCCCCCAACTCGCTTCTCAGCTTAGCAGGTACAAAAAGACGATTCTTTTCATCTAACTTGGCAGGGTATTTTCCTATCATTTTGCGATCACCTCCTCCCTTTTACTCCACTTAGCTACACTTTTACTCCCTTTGGTCATAGTATAAAACACTTTTTTTCAAAAATCAACACTTTTCTTTCAATTTTTTCAATTTTTTTCGCGAAAAAGCCCTGTTTTTGCAATTTTAGAACGATTGTTCTAAAAAAAAGCAGGCAGACACAATATCTGCCCGCAAATTTTGTTATCAGCTTAGAAATATGACCTTGCCAGCTTCCAACTTCACTCTGATTTTGCTGGGTTTTTTTGTACACTTCAGCAGGTGCACCGCCAACGGTCCTTCCACCTGTTCCTGTACCAATCGACGAATCTGTCTGGCTCCGCCACTGTCTTTGCCGTTTTTTCCCAACATCTCTGCCAATTCATCCGGGAAACTTAATTGCATTCCGCTTATCGCCGCCCTGGCCTGCAGCTGATTGAGATATTTCCGGACAATCCCCATCATCGCCTGCTGATCCAGGGACGCAAACGGCACTACCGCATCCAGCCGCCCCATAAACTCCGGAGTAAAGTGGCGGCGCACCGCCTCCATACACTGCCCCTGCCTGCCGGCAGGCTGAAAACCCAGACCTTCTCCCCGGATGTCGCCGCCAAGATTGGAGGTCATAACAATGATGGCATTGCGAAAGCTGACCCGTCTGCCGGTGGAATCAGTCAAAACTCCCTCCTCCATAATCTGCAAGAGGATACCGGTCACATCCGGATGGGCTTTTTCCAATTCATCAAACAGCACCAAACAGTAGGGTCTGCGGCGAACAGCTTCGGTGAGCTTACCGCCCTCCTCATACCCCACATAACCGGGAGGCGCACCAATCAGCCGGGCAACCGCATGTTTTTCCATAAATTCCGTCATATCCAGGCGGATCATCGCATCCTTACTGCCGTATAGTTCTCTTGCCAGCGCCCGGCACAGTTCCGTCTTGCCCACCCCGGTAGGACCCGTAAACAGCAGACTTGCCGCCGGACGGTTTTCCTCACGGATACCACACAGCCCCCGTCGGACACATTCTGCCACCTGGGCAACCGCCGCAGTTTGCCCAATGACATTCTTTTCCAAAATCGTCTCCAACTGCAAAAGTCTTTCCTTGCGGTTGGCGGTCAGCCTACCTACAGGGATTCCCGTCCGGGCAGATACCGCCCATGCAATATCCGCGGCAGTGACAGTCTTGCTGTGCCGTCCGGAACCGGCACGGGCGGCTAGATTCTGCATCCTGTCCCGCAGCTGCGCTGCTTTTTCATACCGGCTCTCCCGAATCGCCTCCTGCAGCTCCTCCTCCAGTTCCTGTCGCTGATTTGCACTTGCTGAATAGAGTTCCTCCATCCGGGCGTGAGACGCTCCCTCGTCCAGCAGGTCGATGGCTTTGTCCGGCAGGAACAGGTCCGGCAGATACCGCACAGACAGCCGCAGTGCTTCCTGAATTGCCTCCTCGGAAATGCGGATGTGGTGGTGGCGCTCCAGACCGGGTTTCAAGCCGTGGAGAATGGCAAGGGTTGCCTCTTTGTCCGGCTCCTCTACCATCACCGGGCGAAAGCGTCTGTCCAGTGCCGGATCTTTTTCAATAAACCTACGGTATTCATCCAAGGTGGTAGCGCCCAGCATCTGCAGTTCTCCCCTGCCCAGTGCGGGTTTGAAGATATTGGCTGCATCGATGGCGCCCTCCGCTGCACCGGCGCCTACGATGGTATGCATTTCGTCCACAAACAATATCACATCTCCCGCCCGCCGAATCTCTGCCAACACATCCCGGAGCCGTTCTTCAAACTCTCCACGGTACTTTGTACCTGCTACCAAATTTGCCATATTCAAACTATATAGCCGCTTGTTCTTCAGTTGAGGCGGTACCGAACCGGCTGCCATCCGCTGTGCCAGCCCCTCGGCAATGGCTGTCTTACCCACACCGGGTTCCCCCACCAACGCCGGATTATTTTTATTTTTACGACTGAGAATACCGATCACCGTTTCGATCTCCCGTTCCCGTCCGATCACCGGTTCCATCGAGGACGCCTTCAAGATCAAATCCTCACTGAACTGTTCCAATAGTTTCGTTGCAATCGCCTCCTTTTCCTTACCGGTGGTATCCTGCCGATATCGGAGAGTTTCCACCGTTCGACTGAACAGTGCCTCCGTGTCCACATTGCCCAGTATCAAAAGCTCCTTTGCCGCAGATTTTTCCTGCCGCAACATAGAAAGTAACATATGCACCGGTTCTACATATGTGCTTTTCTGAAAGCCGGCCTCCCTGCCGGCATCCCGCAGAATCTTCCGCATTGCCGCAGAAAATCCCTGCGGAAGCGGCAGACCCGGTGTGCCAACCCCATACAATACCGCCGCCATCTGCTCTGTGAGCTTTGGTTCCACCCCTGCCCACCCCAACAATCTGCCGATGGCATCCGTCTGTCTGGTCATTGCCATCAGCAGGTGGGCGCTGCCCACATAGCCATGCCCAAAGTCCCGGGCAATGTGGGCTGCTGACAACAAAATTCTCCGGGTTTGTGCGTTCAATCGCATAAGTACCACCTACCTCCGGAGATTCTCCCCGCAGCCGCAGAAAAATATACAGCATATTTTCAAAAAAACCATTGCATTTTGCAAAAATCATGCTAGAATATATATGCATTCCCTGTGGAATGGATATCACAAACATATGGAGGGAAAATCATGGCTTACAAAATCACTGATGCTTGCGTTAAGTGCGGTGCATGCGCTGACAACTGCCCCGTAGAAGCAATCACTGAGGGTGACGACACCTTCGTCATCGACGCTGACGTTTGCGTTGATTGCGGCACCTGCGCCGACAACTGCCCCACCGAAGCAATCGTAGAAGGCTGATTCTCCGATTCTGCTGTCAGCCTGCGTGCTCCAACACGCAGGCTGATTTTTTCTTAGGTAAGGTAACCATATGGAGTATTTACACAACGGATTTACACTGGAACTGTGCGACGGTGCATTCCCTTTAAGCACAGATTCCATCGCACTTTCAGGTTTTGTCCGGCTCCCCCGTCATGCAAAGGTGCTGGACTTGGGTGCCGGTTGCGGCACACTGGGACTTCTGCTATGCGCAGATGACCCGGGTTGCACCGTTACCGGTGTGGAGATCGACGAAAACGCCCATACTATGGCACTGCACAACATTGCCGCCAACAACCTCGCACCCCGTCTTAGCAGTATATGCGCAGATGTGCGAACTGTCCCCTCTTTTATTGCACCCGGTAGCTTTCACTGCTGTGTTTCCAATCCGCCCTATTTTTCCGCCGGACAGGAAAGCGCCAATTCCTCTGCGCGGCACGAAACCCTCTGTTCCCCGGAGGATCTGTTTGCCGCAGCAGCATGGGCAGTGCGCTACGGCGGTGACTTTTTTCTGGTACACAAACCGGAAAAACTGGCGCAGCTTTGCGCCTGCGCAACCGCTCATAAATTAGAAGTGAAACGGCTGCAGCTGTTGCGTCACCGCCCCGGTGACCCCATCAGCCTGATCCTGCTGCAGTGCCGCAAGGGTGCGAAACCCGGTCTTACCATTGAAGAAGTATATCTGCAGGATACCGCCGGCAACCCGTCGGAATTCTACCGCAGACTCTACCATATACAGGAGGTGTAACGATGCCAGGAATGCTGTATCTTGTCCCCACCCCCATCGGCAATTTGTCTGACATTTCCATCCGCTGCCGAGAGACTTTGGAACAGGCAGATTTTATCGCCGCCGAGGATACCCGGGTGAGTTTGAAACTACTGAACCATTTGGGAATCAAAAAAAGTCTTGTCAGCTACTACGAACACAACAAGACCTTTAAGGGCAATGTAATCGTCGACAGGATCCTTGCCGGCGAGACCTGCGCCTTGGTATCTGACGCCGGAAGTCCCGCCATTTCTGACCCCGGCGAAGATCTGGTGAAGCAGTGTGCCGCGGCAGGTATCACCGTCTGCGCCATTCCCGGCCCCTGTGCCGCAATTACCGCTTTGAGCATCTCCGGACAGGCAACCGGAAGATTTACCTTTGAAGGCTTCCTGTCCACGGCAAAAAAGAGCCGCAAAGAGCATTTGGAATCTCTGCTGAACGAGCAGCGGACAATGATCTTTTATGAGGCACCCCACAAGCTGCTGTCAACCTTAGAGGATATGGCTACTGCCTTTGGCGCAGACCGTCCCATCAGCCTGTGCCGGGAACTGACCAAGCTCCACGAAGAGGTAATCCGCACCACTTTAGGTGGCGCTGTAGAATTATACAACCAGCAACCGCCAAAGGGTGAATTTGTACTGGTGGTAGCCGGTGCCGAACCCAAGACCGAGGAAGCCGCCACCCCGGCAGATGCGGCAAAGCGGGTAGCCGAACTGGTAAGTAGCGGTATGAGCCGCAAGGATGCCATCAAGCAAACCGCACAAGAACTGAATCTACCCAAGAATGTGGTATACGATGCCGCATTGGAAAACTGAAATATCCCTCCCGGAAAACGCATAGTCTGTTTCGGGAGGGATTTTTTATGGTTATGAGCTTTGTGTGGACAGGTATGGTGGCAATATCACTGATTGCTGCCCTTTTGTTAGGAAACGGTTCTGCGTTGTCCGCCGCTGTACCCAAAGGCGCACAGGCAGGCATCACACTGGCAATGTCCATGGCAGGTTCCATCTGCCTGTGGACAGGGGTTGGCAAACTGATGGAAAAAGCCGGTCTGACAGGAAAGTTCTCCCGTCTGCTGCGTCCGTTGTTGGGACGGGTCTTCCCCTCTGTCAAAACCGATTCGCAACTGGAAAATTATTTGTCCGCTAATATCTGCGCAAACTTTTTGGGATTGGGCAATGCCGCCACCCCTATGGGCATCCAAGCTGCCCAGCGATTGGCGCAGGGAAAAAACGGAATCGCCAGTGATGAGCTATGCAAGCTTGTTGTGTTGAACACGGCATCTATTCAGTTGATTCCCGCCAATGTTGCCGCAGTACGCGCCAGCTTGGGGTGTGCTACCCCTTTTGACATTCTGCCGGCAGTTTGGATCACCAGTCTTTGCTCTGCGGGCTTGGGTGTCACTGCCGCGTGGCTGATGGGAAGGTTGTGGAGAAAATGACGGATTACATCGTTCCCATCCTTCTGCTGGCAGCATCCCTTTTTGCCCTGCGCAAACAAGAAAACAGCTATGACCTGTTGCTTAGCGGTGCCGCTGACGGATTAAAATTACTCATCACCCTTGTGCCCACACTGGTTCTGCTTTTGACAGCAGTGACTATGCTGCGCGCATCCGGCGCTATGGAGGTAATCAGCCGTTTTTTAGCGCCAGTATTCCGGTATGTGGGAATCCCTCCGGAGACAGCAATGCTGGTACTCATCCGTCCCATCAGCGGCAGCGCTGCCTTGGCAGTAGGCGCTGAGTTGATGGCTGCGTATGGGGTGGATTCTCTGATTGGGCGCACTGCCGCCGTGATGTTGGGTTCAACGGAAACCACCTTTTACACCATTAGCATTTACTTCGGTGCTGCCGGCATCAAAAAGACCCGCCACACCCTCCCGGCAGCGCTGTTTGCCGACTTTGTGGGGTTCTTTATGGCATCATTGACTGCACGATTTCTAATATAGCAAAAAGAACCCCGGTGCCTGAAAGCACCGAGGTTCTTTTTGTTTGTCAGAATGCTTCGATTTCGTAAAGCTCTCCGGCTTTGCCGCCAAATTCCAGACGCAATGCGTTGGGTGCGACGGTATCAGAAAGAATGTAGGTCTTGGAGAATTCTTCTGTCTTTACTTCGGAAGTAGCAGGCTCGACCCACGCGTCACCGATCTTGACCAGCAGCTTCATATCCTCGATGTGCCAACCACCGATCTCTACCTTGCGGAAGGAAGGCTTAACTTCCGTCAAATCCAGCTCAAGGTAATTATCCTCACTCTCGAGAATCCAGCCGGCAAAATTGTCGGGCATACCATCAAAGAGCTTGTGTTTGCTCAGTTGCTTCAAACCGGAAGATGCGACGGGTATGTTCTTATGGAGGTTAAACAGAACACTGCCTCGGTGGGTACGCTTGTACTCCAAATCCTCGATCAACGCAGCTGTTTGGGCATAAGTGGGAAGATTTGCATCCTTGACCACATTGGCGCCGATGACGACCTCCAAAGGCTTCAAGTTGAAGGTATTGCCGGTGATCTGCTCACTGTGACGGAAGGAGTGCCAAGTGCCGGTAATGCCGTCCACGGTAACAGTCTGAGGCTGCTGGGTGAAGTTCACCAGCACAAACATCTTTTCATCGCCATGTTCGTACAGAACAGACTCTGCATTATCGGAACGGAAGAGTGTGGTGCGTGCACCATGCAGGACGACCTCTTCCAGCGCTTCAAAGCTGGAGAAAATGTAGCGCATACCTTCATACAGGGTGGGTCGGTCATTCAGGTCATGGCTGGCATAGGGCCACAGGGACTTACCGCCGTGGATCATACCTGCCCAGGTGTGGCAGATGATCTCCGGGAAGGTAGGATAGTCCCAACTGGAGGCGCTGGTACCGAAGCAGGTGGGCAGGAAACCGATGCATTTATCCGGACGATTCAGCTTGACGATGGAATCCACAAAATTTCCCATACTGCTGATAGAACGCAAGTATACACGCCGTCCGTCGGGATAGTTATAGGGGCAGATATAGGGATGGGTCTCGAACCAGTCCGCCATATCCAGCATTGTTTCTGCACTGCGGCTGGCTGCCAGAATCACATGGTAAGGATCCTTGTCGGCAATGTATTCATACATACGGCGCAGGTATGCGGGAGACAAACCCCGGCACTCCGGTTCGTCGGACAGATAATAGTAAGCAAAGTCACGGTCCTTGTTTGCCTCGATGACCTCGTCAATCTTGCGGAACATCTCATCGCTGGGCATCTTATCCTTCGTGGCTTCGCCACCGGCGCCCTCACAGCCACGAATCAAAACACCGGGCTGCATCTGGACCATGGGATCCCGGAACAACAGGGTTTCATGAAGATCGTCAGCCAGATATCTACGCTTGAATGCCTCGCCGATGCGGTAGAAGCAGCCGTACATATTCCGGCGCAGAGTGGGTTTGCCGTTGACAACCAGATTGCCCTTGGAAATCCAGACCATAGCGTGGCCGGTATCTGCCAGACGGCGAATTTTCTTTTTGGTTTCATAACCGTCGACGGTAGCGGTCAGCCAAGCATCACCCACCTGGAAATTGGGGGTGTCAAACCGGAAAGAGCCATCTGCCTCGGGGGTAATGATGGTTGTCTCAATACCGGGGCCTTCCAGTTTCAAGGTCACAGATTTTGCAGACATAGCAGTACCCACAATCTTGGTGTAGTCCTGCCCGGGATAGAAATTGTTGCGGTATTCCGGCAGTTCAAAACGGACTCTGACAGGCTCATATTCCACCAACACCGGATAATAACGCTTGAATTCCTTGCCATCGGCCTTGCGGATCAAGGATAGAGAGGTTTTGACACGGCCAAGCTTATCATAGAAGCAAGGGGCGGTAAATTCATTGGAACCGACCTCCAGCTTCACATCCACGGCTTCGCCGTGGTCGGATGTAAAGGTAAATTCATCAGAAAAAGCAACATCCGCCTTCACTTTCAGGAAGCCTGTGTAGCCATCGGCTGTCTGCTCCTGCAGATCCACAGTTGCGATGGTGATGCGCACATCATCCTCGGGTTTGCGCATAGGGAATCCGCCTAAGCTGTTATAGTTTACAGACTCCAGGAAGCCTCTCTGCAGCTTAGACCAGGTAGAATACTGGGTTGCATTGCCATAAACACGGTTTCTTGCCACATTGAAAAGCCACTTGTCACTCCACTTTTCCTGGTAGGTCCAGTAGAAAGCGGTCAGAGGAATCTCTACCTCAATGGACCAATGGTCATCACCGATATGTACCGCCTGGGACCAGTCGGGACGGTAGAAATCGGGGCGGATATTGCCGCCTTCGGAATAATACTGAGTCATAGTCTGGCCGTTGATGGTGACCACGAACTGATAAAACTCAAAACTGTTGCCGGTGGGAGAGAAGAACATCTCGACTGCGTGACCGGAATAAGAATTCACCTTATAACGGGTTGCCAAAATCCCCTCCATGCCATCAGGCTCCATGCACTTGACTGCTACATAGATCCGATTCTCAAAAGGCAAAACCTTGAAGATGGTATCCACCGGGGCCGGTTGATTACGGCCCTCTGTGAACAACCGCACAAACCCTCTGTGCTCCTCGGCGGTATCCCATATGGGCTCATCCATTTTACCGTCTAAAATAATACCATATTGATTCTTTTCTTCCATTTCTGCTCCCCTCCGGGGTGCTTTACGCACTTCCCTATCGCATACTTTGTAAGATGGTATATGCTGTCATATACGGGCACATTATACCAAATACCCTATCGGATAATCAATACAAAAAGGGTAATTTTATATAATTTTTGGCATAAAAACAGAAAAACAGGACAGCCGCAGCTGTCCTGTTTTTTAATATTTTTAGAACACTTCAATCTCGTAAAGCTCAGGTCTTGCACCATTGAATTCAAAGCGCAGTGCTTCGGGTTCCACGGTTTGTGCCAACATAAAGGTCTTGGCATATTCCTCGAGGGTGGTCTCCGTAACAGCAGGCTCCACAAGCTCACCGTTGACACGAATCTTAACCCCGGCATCCTCGATCTTATAGCCTCTGAGAACAACCTTGCGGAAGGCAGGCTTAACAACAGTCAGATCCAGTTCAATGAAGTTATCCGGCACATTGTCGACCCAGCCGGCCAGGTTATCCTGCATGCCGTCAAAGAGCTTATAGTAGGTCATTTGGTAGAAGCCGGAGGTGGTGAGCTTAATGTCATCAGCACGGTCATACAACAGGCTTCCGGTGTGGGTACGCTCATACTCCAGCTTCTCAACCAGTGCAGCCGTTTCGGCATAGGTGGGCAGGTCTGCGCCCTTCACAACATTCAAACCAACGATGGTGCTAACAGACGGCAGCTGGAAGGTATTGCCGGTGAAGATGCGGTCGCTACGGAACTCATGCCATGTGCCGGTCAAACCATCCAAGGTGATGGTCTGGGGTTCCTGGGTGAAGTTGACCAATACAAACATCTTCTCATCGCCGTGCTCGTAAAGAACAGCCTCAGCGATATCGTTGAGCAGCAGCCGCGTGCGCTTGCCGTGCAGGACGATATCTTCCAGCGCTGCAAAGCTGGAGAACACATAACGGGTGCCTTCATACAGAGCAGGACGGTCATTCATATCGTGGGCTGCGTAGGGCCACAGGGACTTGCCGCCGTGGATCATTGCTGCCCAAGTGTGGGTAATGTACTCGTCAAAGGTAGGATAATCCAGTGCCAAAGAGTTCCACTTATATGCAAAACAGGTGGGCAGGAAGCCAATGCACTTGTCCGGGCGGTTCAGCTTTGTAATCTTGTCAATGAAGGTACCCATACAGCTGATGGGTCTGTCATAGACACGCTTACCGTCCTCTCGAACCAGGGGATTCAGATAGGGGTGCGCTTCGAACCAGTCCGCAATCTCCACATTGCCATCAGCATTCCGGCTGGCGGTCAAGATCAGGTGATAGGGATCCTTGTCTGCCACATACTCATACAAATGCTTCAGATATACAGTAGACAGGCTGCGGCACTCGGGTTCATCGGAGATGTAGTATGCATAAATATCGCTATCTCTGTATTTTTCACAAATTGCATCTACCTTACGAAGCATTTCCTCGCTGGGATACTGATCTCTGGTAGCTTCACCATCGGATGCCTCACTGCCCTCCAGCAAGACCTGAGGCTGGACATGGATCAGTCCGGTCTCTGCAAATTCTTCGGTCTCATAGAGATTGTCCGCTTCAAATCTGCGGTCGAAGGCAGTGCCGACTTTATAGTCACGGGCATACATATTCCGACGCAGGATCGGCTTGCCGTTAACGATCAGATTACCGCCGGAGATCCAGGTCATCTTATGGGCAGTCGGTGCCAGACGGCGAATCTTTTTCTTGATCTCATAGCCATCGATGGTGGCGGTCAGCCATGCTTCACCCTCTTCGAAATTGGGAGTCGCAAATTGGAAATCACCGCCAGCTGCCAGGGTAATTTCGGTGGTTTCAATACCGGGTCCCTCCAGCTTCAAGGTTACAGGCTTTGCGGTCTTAACGGTACCCACGACCTTGCTGTAATCCTGACCGGGATAGAAATTATTCCGGTATTCCGGCAAGGTCAGCTTCAAAACGATGGGTTCGTACACCACACGCACCGGATAATGACGCTTAAAGAGCTCACCGTCATCCGTACGGGTCAGCGAGAGCATAACACTCTTTTTGCCTTCTTCTTCAAAGAAGCAAGGTACGGTAAACTCATTGCTGCCAGCTACCAGCTTAACCGTCTTTTTCTCGGAATAATCAGATACAAAAACAAATTCATCGGCCACAGCATTGTCGGTCTTAACCTTCATAATGCCATTATAGCCCTTCTCCGTCTGCTCAGTCAATTCCACAGCAGCAGAGAAAATACGCACATCGTTACGCTCCGGTTTGATGGGGAATCCATCAATGGCGCGGAAGTTCTTAGGCTCGTGGAAGCTAAATTCCAATTCAGACCAGGTGCTGTACTGGGTACCGCCGCGGAACAGACGGTTACGGGTAATGTTCACCAGCCACTTATCGCTCCAGTGATCGTGGAAAGTCCAATAGAAAGCAGTCAGCGGAAACTCAATTTCAGCAGACCAGTAGTCCTCACCCAGATAGGTCGCGCATGCGAAGTTGGGCTTATAGGGGTCAGGACGGATAAAACCGCTCTCAGAATAATACTGGGTATATGTATCCGCATTGATGGTAATAACAAACTGATAATACTCCTGGTTGCTGCCGCAAGGAGACAGGAACAATTCCACAGAGTGACCGTTATACAAAGACTGATCGAACCGGGACTTAATAACATCCGCCATTCCCTCCGGTTCCATACACTTGATGCCGATATAAACACGATCCTCACAAGGAATAATCTTAAAGATCGTTTCCGCAGGAGCGGGTCCGCCGCCATGGGATCTCAATTTCTGAAAACCCGTGTATTCCTTAGCACTTTCCCAAATCGGTTCATCCATGCAGCCATCCAAGGCAATACCATATTTGTTCATTTTTTTCTCTTCCATTTCTGCTCCTTTCCGACTTTTACAATATGTAAAAAGTCCTTACGCATACTTTATTTTTTGGTAAATTACACATACCGTGCATATACAGATGTATTATAACAAAATCACCACACAAAAAGCAATATTCATTTTGGAACATCATTGACCTTTTTTAGGACACTGTTGGTTTTTCGGACAGAAAACGCAGAGCAATTGCCCGATATCGTTAAGTTAAGAATAACTGTGACTGGCAGGAATGCGGGAGTCAGTATCCTTTATAAAAAACCCCGGCTGGAAAACAGCCGGGGGAAAAGGTATGTTTTTCAAATTTTGGGTCATCAAAACTCAAAGAAAATAA